>NZ_CP009687.1:1800564-2100659 GCF_001042715.1 Clostridium aceticum
GATTTGGGAATAAGTCAAGTTTTATGTAGGATATTGGTGAATAGAGGTGTAAAAAACTATGAAGATATTCAGCGATTTCTCTATCCAAATCTAGAAACATTATATGATCCCAAGGATATGAAGGATATAGAAAAGGCTGTACAAATCGTAACAAATAAAATATTACATAATAAGAAAATTCAGATTATAGGGGATTATGACGTAGATGGGATTATAAGCACCTACATCCTATACATATCCTTATTAGAATGTGGAGCAGATGTTAGTTATGAAATACCTGATAGAGTTAACGATGGTTATGGCATAAATAAAAAAATTATTGAAAATGCTAAAAATATGGGTGTAGATACCATTATCACCTGTGATAATGGTATCTCAGCTTTAGCACAGATAGCGTATGCCAAGGAATTAGGCTTAACAGTAATTGTGACGGATCATCATGATATTCCCTTTGAATGTGACGATGAAGGTAATAGAACCTTCTTAGCTTCGCAGGCGGATGCGATTATAAACCCTAAGCAGATAGAATGTAGCTATCCTTTTAAAAGTTTATGTGGAGCAGGGGTTGCTTTTAAATTTATTGAGGCTTTATTTGATGTGATGGGGATGGCCAAACAACAAGTTCATAAACTAATGGAATTTGTAGCTATTGCTACTGTTTGTGATGTAGTGGACTTAGTTGATGAAAATAGGGTGTTTGTAAAAAGTGGCCTTGAAATTTTACAAAAATCACAAAACATTGGTTTAAGGGCTTTAATCAATGAAACTGCTTTAGGGAAGAAAAAGCTTACGGTTTATGCACTGGGCTTTGTAATTGGTCCATGCCTAAATGCATCTGGTAGATTGGATACTGCTAAAAAAGGTCTAGAATTACTGCTTGCTGATAGTGAAGAAAAAGCACAACTACTTGCAAAAGAACTATATAAACTCAATGAAGAAAGAAAGCATATGACCTTAAATGGTGTAGAAAGTGCGATAGAGACAGTAGAAAACATGAATTACAAGAAGGATAAAGTTTTTGTGATTTATCAGCCAGAAATTCACGAAAGTATTGCTGGAATTATAGCAGGGAGAATAAAAGATAAGTACAATGTTCCAACGATACTTTTAACAAATGCTGAAGAGGGTGTAAAAGGTTCTGGAAGGTCTATTGACAAGTATAATATGTTTGAAGAATTGTTACAATGTAAAGATCTGCTTACTAAGTTTGGTGGGCATCCAATGGCGGCAGGTTTGTCTTTAGAAGCCGCTAACATCGAGGCTTTAAGAGAGAAATTAAATAAGCAAACTCTTTTGACAGAAGATGACTTGATTCAAAAGATCTATATTGATATACCCTTACCCTTAGAATATGTTTCCTTTGACTTAGTAGAAGATCTTCAGCGATTAGAACCCTTTGGCAAAGGGAATAGTAAACCTTTATTTGCTGTAAAAAATGTAAGTGTAAAAAAGGCTATGGTTTTAGGAGCCAAAAATCATGTACTAAAGCTTATTTTGATGGATCAGCGAGGTAAACCAATAGAGGGGATATACTTTGGTGATATTGAAGGGTTTAAGATAGATATGATCAACAAATTTGGAGCTGAGGAACTAGAAAAAATACTTCAAGGGGTATCTAATAACGTAAAGCTGGACATCATCTTTACTCCTGCAATAAACGAATATATGGGGAATAGATCTCTACAGATACAAATTCAAAACTATCGATAGAAACCGATGATGATCCTTAAACCTGAGGCTCTGTTAAATACTATTGTTGATTTTTAGTTAGATAATTATAGTAACAGCCGATGAAGGATTTGTCATCCTGAAGGAACTGAAGGATCTTGGTTTCTATCTTTGATAGAACTAAATATTAAAAAAGATGAAAATTATGGTATTAAGTACCTATAGTTATCAATACAAATATTGATAAAATTCGATATAAAATATATAATAGTATTATTGCATAAAATCTATTTTTGGAAAAAGAATTATTTACATACTATTAGCGGTTGATATTCAAGGAGGTAGGAAAAATGGATTTATCTAAAAAAATAAGAGAAGTACAAGACTTTCCCAAAGAGGGCATTAATTTTAAAGATATTACCACTTTGCTTCAAGATAAAGATGCCTTTCAATATATGGTGAATGAACTATGTGATCAATTGAAGGATTTAGATATAGATATTGTTATAGGACCGGAATCTAGAGGATTTTTAGTAGGTGCTCCCGTTGCCTATAAAATAGGAGCAGGATTTGTTCCAGTGAGAAAGCCTGGAAAATTGCCCTACGAAACGATGCGTCATGAGTATCAGCTAGAATATGGTTCAGATGCTTTAGAGATACACAAGGATGCTATTCAGCCGGGACAAAAAGTAGCGATTTTAGATGATCTATTAGCAACAGGAGGAACTGTATTAGCTACTGCAAAATTAGTGGAGGCTTTAGGAGGAGAAGTGGTATCTATCAATTTTTTGATAGAACTAGTCTTTTTAAATGGAAGAAGCGTATTGAAACCGTATAACATTAAAGCATTAGTAAGCTATGATGCATAGGGAGAAGTATTCATAAGACTATTCAATAATGCTGCTGAAGAGGGTGATATAAGTGATGTTAGAAAATTTAATAGCAATGATCGAAGAATATAACCCTCAGTGTGATGTAGAGCTTATTATAAAGGCATACAACTTTGCAGAAAGTGCACATGCAGGGCAATTTAGAAGATCAGGGGAAAGATACTTCATTCATCCTGTTGAAGTAGCTAAGATATTAGTTGAATTGCAGATGGATAGTACAACTATTGTTGCTGGATTACTTCACGATGTTATTGAAGACACGAGTTATGGCTACGAAAAAATAAGAGCAGAATTCGGTGAAGAAATAGCTGAATTAGTAGATGGCGTTACTAAGTTAACCCGACTTTCCTTTGAATCAAAAGAGGAAAGGCAAGCAGAAAACTTAAGAAAAATGTTTATAGCAATGGCAAAGGATATCAGAGTGATCCTTATTAAACTAGCAGATAGACTGCATAACATGAGGACGCTAAAATATCAGACAGATGAAAAGAAAAAGGAAAAAGCCCTTGAAACTTTAGAAATCTTTGCTCCTATTGCACATCGGTTAGGGATCTCAAGGATAAAATGGGAGTTAGAGGATCTATGTTTAAGATATATTGACCCAGAAGGCTATTATGACTTGGTTGAAAAAGTAGCCAAAAAAAGAAAAGATAGAGAAGACTTTATTAACCATGTAATAAAAGAGCTAAAAGGCAAATTAAGAGAATTTGATATTGAAAACGAAATTTCTGGTAGACCAAAGCACTTCTATAGTATTTATCGAAAAATGACCTATCAGGGCAAATCTTTTGATGAGATCTTTGACTTTTTAGCAGTAAGGATTTTGGTAGATAATTTAAAAGACTGTTATGGGGTTTTAGGTGTTGTACATACTATGTGGAAGCCTATACCTGGCAGGTTCAAGGATTATATAGCAATGCCAAAACCTAATATGTACCAGTCCTTACATACTACAGTGATAGGTCCTAAGGGAGAGCCTTTTGAAATACAAATTAGAACATGGGAGATGCACCAAATTGCTGAATATGGTATTGCTGCCCATTGGAAATATAAAGAAAACAAGATTACTGATAAACAAGCAAATATTGATGATAAGCTGGTTTGGCTAAGACAAATGTTGGAATGGGAGAAGGAGACAAAAGACCCTAGAGAATTTATGGAGTCTTTAAAAATCGACCTTTTCACCAATGAGGTTTTTGTTTTTACTCCAAAGGGTAAAGTAATTAATCTGCCAACAGGATCTACACCTATTGATTTTGCCTACAAAATTCACTCAGACATAGGTAACAAATGTGTTGGTGCTAAAGTAGACGGAAGAATGGTACCCATTGATTATAAATTGAAAAACGGAAATATTGTAGAAGTCTTAACATCAGGACATAGTAATGGTCCCAGTAGAGATTGGTTAAAGATAGTAAAGAGTTCCCAGGCCAAGACAAAAATTAAACAATGGTTTAAAAAAGAGCGTAGGGAAGAAAACGTAAGTAGAGGAAAAGAAGTTCTAGAGAAGGAAGTAAAACGTCAAGGATTAAATGTTGCGGAAGCTTTGCAGATAAAACTACTGAATAACGTTGCTAAAAAACTAAGCCTAAGTAACGAAGAGGATTTATATGCCGCTATTGGATACGGGGGAATTACCCTTACACAAGTGGTACCTAAAATAAAAGATATCATAAAAAAAGAAAATCCTGTTCCTCAAGAGGTGCAAGATAAAGAAATACCTAGAAATGTGGAAAATAGAAACAAGTCTAAGCGAAGTCAAGGGGTAAAGGTGAAGGGCATCGACAACATCATGGTACGTTTTTCCCGCTGCTGTAATCCTGTTCCTGGTGATGAAATCGTAGGATATATTACTAGAGGACGTGGGGTTTCTATCCATAGAAAAGACTGTCCTAATTTATTAGGAAATGATGAAATAACAGAGCGCTTTATAGGTGTAGAATGGGATGTAGGTAAACCTATTTCCTTCCAAGTAGAAATTCAAATCAAAGCAGCGGACCGAAAAGGATTGCTTTCAGAATTAACACATGTTTTATCGGAGGGAAAAGTAACTGTAAATGCTTTAAATGCCAGAACAAATAAAGAAAAAATAGCCGTTCTTAATTTGATATTAGAAGTGACTAGCATTGAGGACCTAAGTAAGCTGATGGAAAAATTAAAGCGAGTTAAAGGGGTTTTAGATGTATTTAGAGTAATTACCTAATAAAGGAGGACATTATGAGAGCAGTTATACAGAGGATCCGTGACGGTAAAGTGACAGTGGAAGAGAAGATAACAGGAGAAATCGAAAAAGGCTTGCTGGTATACTTAGGTGTAGCACATGGAGATACCATGGAAGATATAAAATATATGGTAGAAAAGATCATTAACCTAAGAATCTTTGAAGATGAAAATGAAAAAATGAATTTATCCTTACTAGATGTTGCAGGACAGTTACTAGTGGTTTCTCAATTCACCCTTATGGGAGATTGTAGAAAGGGTAGAAGACCTAGTTTTATCGAAGCAGGAAAACCAGAAGATGCGGAGAAGCTATATGAAGATTTTGTGAACTATTGTAGACAGCAGGGAGTTGAAGTAGCTACAGGTGTATTTCAAACCCATATGATGGTACACTCTGTGAATGATGGTCCTGTTACGATGTTGCTAGACAGTAAGAAAACTTTTTAAGGGAAAGGAGATTAACGATGATTTTAGAAAGACTATCCGTTGGTGTTTATGGAGCAAACTGTTATATTATAGGAGATGAAAAAAACAATGAGGCAGCAGTTGTTGACCCAGGTGGAGATGCTGATGAAATTCTGAAGGTACTAAAGGAGAAGGAATTGCATTTAAAATACATTCTATTGACCCACGGGCATGGAGATCATATTGGAGGATTAAAAGAACTCAAGGAAAAAACAAATGCACCTGTTTATATACATGAAAAAGATCATGCTATGTTGCAGGATAGCAATAAAAACTTTTCCTCTAGAATGGGAGGACCAGTGGTAGAAATGGCAGCAGATCAATTTTTGGAAGAAGGACACTCGTTAAGTCTAGGAGAATTAACATTAGAAATCATCCATACCCCAGGACATACCCAAGGGTGCGTCTGTATACATATAGGAAATGTAGTTCTTACAGGAGATACATTGTTCGCAAACTCTATAGGCAGAACAGACTTAGAAGGCGGAAATCATCAACAAATTATTCAGTCTATCAAGGAAAAACTAATGACTTTAGATGAAAATACAACAGTTTTTCCAGGACATGGACCCGCTACAAAGATTGGGGTAGAGAAAACTACAAATCCGTATATCAGATAAGGAATAAAGTATATTCCTAAAAAGTAAAGGTGATACTAGCTTTAAAAAAGAAATTTTTAGCAGGAGTTCATTTAAATGATTAAAGTCATGTTGATTGGTCATAACTATGATTATGAAGTAAAAGAACTATTAAAATTGTTTTATGAGGCAGAAGATATTGTTATCTTACATAGTGAAAATTCTCTTGATTTTGACATAGAAGAAGATCATATTATAAGCAAAATAGTGACACAAGAGTCCCTAATTGCAGTAAATACTGAGGTGAGAATAAATAATAACATTACTTCTCTTGAAAAATCTTCTCTAGTAGAGGGAAGTCCAGAGGAGATAAAAAAAGTCGCAAAGTATCTTATTAAAGCTTCTATTTTTGAGCTTTTGCAAAAAGAAAAGAAAAAAAAACTCCTATGGGGCTTTTTAACAGGAATACGTCCCACGAAAATTGTGCATGAGTTGATGGAAAAAGGTAAGCAAGATCAAGAAATTATTAGAAAACTTACAGAAGATTACTTTATTGTTAAAGAAAAAGCATTATTGCTATTAGAGGTTGCAAAAATAGAACATGCATATATTTACCCTATAAACCAAAATAAAGTAAGTATTTATATTAGTATTCCTTTTTGTCCTACAAGATGTATATACTGCTCTTTTCCCTCTAATCCATTAGATCAATTTAACAAATATGTTGATGATTATATAGAGGCTTTATGTAAAGAAATCAGAGGTACAGCTGAACTGCTAAATAAACAAAAAAAATATATTGAGACGATTTATATTGGCGGAGGTACGCCTACAACATTAAATATAGAACAATTTTCTAAGTTGTTTGATGAAATTACTTTGTCTTTTGATCTATCAAACCTAAAGGAATTTACTGTAGAGGCAGGACGACCAGATACAATTGATAGGGAAAAATTATCCTTCTTAAAAAGAAATGGTGTAACACGAATTAGTATAAATCCTCAAACAATGAATGATTGTACCTTAAAGGAAATAGGAAGAAGTCATTCTGTATCCCAAACCGTAGAAGCATACCAATTAGCAAGAGAAGTAGGTTTTGACAATATAAATATGGATATCATCATTGGTTTGCCAGGAGAAAACCTTCAAATGCTTCGAAATACTATGGAGGAAATTATGAAACTTGCTCCTAGTAATTTAACAGTACATACTTTAGCCATCAAAAATGCTTCTAAGCTAAAGGAACAGCAGAGACAGCAAAGTCAAGAAAATCCTGAAATAATAAAAATGCTAGGGATGACAGAAGGATACGCAAGACAGATGGGATTGCGTCCTTATTATATGTATAGACAAAAACATATGGTAGGAAACTTAGAAAACATAGGTTACGCTAAAGCAGGGTTTGAATGTATCTACAATATTCAAATTATGGAGGAAAAACAAACCATTATAGCTGTAGGAGCGGGGGCTGTATCAAAGGTTGTATTTCCTAAGGAAAATCGTTTAGAAAGAGTGCCTAATATTAAGAACCTAGAACAGTATATAGAACGTGTAGACGAGATGATAACAAGAAAGAAAAAACAGTTGATTTAGAGGAGATGGGAAAATGATTTCAAAGATGCTAAAGAGAACCCATATGTGTGGTACCTTGAAGGGTGAAAATATAGGAGAAAATGTAATTTTAAGTGGATGGGTCCAAAAAAGAAGAGATTTAGGAGGACTTATTTTTGTTGATTTAAGAGATCGATCCGGATTAATACAAATTGTTTTTGATAAAGATATCTCACAGGAAGCCTTTGCTAAAGCAGAAACATTAGGATCTGAGTATGTGATAAATATACAAGGCAAGGTTTATAAGAGACAATCGATTAACCCTAATCTGCCTACTGGAGAAATTGAAATATTTGCAGAAGAGTTACAAATACTAAGCACTGCTGAAACACCACCTATTTATATTAAAGATGACGATGATGTTTCAGAAAGTCTAAGATTGAAATATAGATACTTGGATTTAAGAAAACCTTCCATGCAAAAGAACTTGATTTTTAGATCAAAAGTGGCTAATGTTGTTAGAAATTTTTTAGCTGAGGAGGGTTTTATAGAAATAGAAACCCCTATGCTGACAAAGCCTACGCCAGAAGGTGCTAGGGATTACTTAGTACCTAGCAGGGTAAATCCTGGAAAGTTCTTTGCTTTACCACAGTCTCCACAACTGTTTAAACAATTATTGATGGTTTCTGGTATGGAGAGATATTTTCAGATTGTAAAATGTTTTAGAGATGAAGACTTAAGGGCAGATCGACAACCAGAGTTTACACAAATTGACTGTGAAATGTCCTTTGTTGATATAGAAGATATTATAGAAGTAAACGAAAGATTACTAAAGAAGGTTTTTCAAGAGACCCTAGATATTACAATAGAGCTACCGATTCAAAGAATTAGCTATAAAGAGGCTATGGAAAGATATGGATCAGATAAACCAGATATACGATTTGGTTTTGAACTAGTAGATGTTTCTGAAATTGTAAAAAATTGCGGGTTTAAAGTATTTTCTGCTGCAATAGAAAATAAAGGTGCAGTAAAAGCTATTAATATTGCAGGTCATGGTGATAAATTCAGCAGAAAAGATATTACTGCTCTTGAAGATATAGCCAAAACCTATGGTGCAAAAGGGCTTGCTTGGATAAAGGTGACAGAGGAAGGTATTACATCTCCTATCGCAAAGTTTTTTACAGAAGAAGAGATGAAGGAAATTTTACAAAAAACCAATGGGAAAGTTGGGGACTTGTTACTATTTGTAGCAGATAAATTTGAAGTGGTTTATGATGCACTAGGTCACTTAAGACTTGAGGCTGCAAAACGATTAAATTTATTGAACCCTGATGAATATAAGTTAGTATGGGTAACAGAGTTTCCATTACTAGAGCATGATGAAGAGGAAAACCGCTATGTAGCAAAACATCATCCTTTTACATCCCCAATGGAAGAGGATCTTGAACTATTAGATACAGCACCAGAAAAAGTAAGAGCGAAGGCCTATGATATTGTACTAAATGGTCACGAAATTGGCGGAGGCAGCATTAGGATTTACTCTACTGAGGTACAACAAAAGATGTTTGAGGTTTTAGGTTTTAGTCAGGAAGAAGCTTGGGAGAAGTTTGGATTCCTGCTAGAAGCTTTCAAGTATGGTACACCACCTCATGGGGGTATTGCTTATGGCCTAGATCGATTGGTGATGATTTTAGCACAGGAAGAAAATATTCGTCAAGTGATTGCTTTTCCAAAGACCCAAAATGCTACTTGTACCCTTACAAATGCACCATCTTATGCTGATGAAAAACAACTCAAAGAGTTGAGTATAGAAGTTGAAACAAAATAATACATAAAAGGAAAGGTCACAGACCTTTCCTTTTATGTATTTTAAAGTATAGCATCCCACTATTTTCATTGGTAAAAATTCCCCATAAACGTTGCAATTTCAACGAAACTTCTGTAAAATGTTTTTATTGGGTACCGTCGATACAAACTATAGTGTTACATAATTTATAGCGAATATCAGAGGGTAGAAACCAACAGACAGAAAAATAAAGCACTCATTTAATGGAGGGATTGTGATGAAAAAAAGTAAGACAGCAAGGAAAATCATCAGTTTCTTAGTAATGACAGTGGTGATCCTTACATCAGTAGGAATGACATTTGCTAATGATCCTGTAAGCTTCAATGATATTCAAGGCCATTGGGCAGAAGAGAGAATTATAGAATGGGCTGAAATGGAGGTTGTTAGAGGCTATGGTGATACATTTAAACCTGATAACAATATCACTAGAGCAGAGTTTATGTCTCTAATGAATAAAACCTTCTATGAGGACATGACGGAGGAAGAAATAGCACAGGCAGAAGTGTATTTAGCCGATGTAGATGCTGATAAGTGGTATGCACCTATTGTAGAGAAAGCAGTGGCAGCAGGATATATTTCTGGATATGGCGAAGGAATTATGAAGCCAGAAAACTTTATTACCCGTGAAGAAGTGGCAACTATCCTTAGCAAAATCTTTGAACTAGATCAGTCTCCTGAAGCTGTTGAAGTTTTTGCAGATACCGATACTATCTCTGATTGGGCTAAAGGACATGTAGGAGCTATTGTAGAAGTTCGTTTTATGACAGGATATACTGAAGGAACCACTAGAACCTTTAAAGGTAATAGCAATATTACTAGAGCAGAAGCTGTAGTTACATTAGATAACGTTTTTACCAAGATTTTCGAAGATCTATTTGAGGGGATTTTTGATGGGGAATTTGAGGACCTATTTGAGGGAATTTTTGACGGTGATTATGAAGACCTTTTAAATGAGATCTTTGGCAGTGATTATGAAGAAATTTTAAATGCAATTTTGAATGGGGATTTTGAAGAAATCTTTGCCAGATTTTTAAGTGGTGAGTTTGATGAAATCTTAAGTGAAATTCTTGGTGAAGATTATGAAGAGATTTTAAATGGAATTTCTCCAGAGGATTTTGATTTTCAAGAGGCTTTATCAATGATGGAGACAATGTTTTAATAAAAGCAAGATGAAAATCTTCTTGAAAGACTAAAATATCCCAGTTATATTTTAAATTAGCAAAGAACATAATAAAAATAAACCAATAAGTTTGTTTCAGCTAAGCCTAGAGAAAGTCTTATAAAGAATGATTCATTGAAATGTTTTTTAAAATATGTTATGATATGAGTATACACCTGCTGTGTGCGTGAATTCGACTATGTTTTGAGCCAACATATTTACATTGGGATTTCGAGTTTATTTATGGAATAAATGCCTTTTCACGAGGACTTAAGAAGTAAGTAACAGAAGACCCACCTGCTAGCGCAGGTTTCAAAACACTCGGATCACGGCATGGTGGGTAAAATAAATATAAACCAATGAAAAATTCCTATTCATAGGAATTTTTTTTGTAACCTGAAGAAAGGTTGACAGGAAAAAATTATTTATATATTATAGACATTAGTTCACAATATAAAATATAGATAAACTATTTCTAAGTAAGGACTAGGAGGAAAAATTAGAATGGCTTTACATCCTTTTTCAAGATCGGAACTTTTAATTGGTACAGAGGGATTAAATAAACTAAGACAGAGTAATATTGCGGTTTTTGGTATTGGGGGTGTAGGAACTTTTGCAGTAGAAGCATTGGCTCGAACTGGTGTTGAAAAGTTTACACTAGTAGACGATGATGATATATGCTTGACAAATATCAATAGACAGATCCACGCAACACGTTCAACCGTTGGTAAACCTAAAGTAGAGGTTATGAAGGAAAGAATTCTTGATATTAACCCTAAAGCAGAAGTAACTACCTTTAAAGAACTCTATAATAGTGAGAGTGCAGAAAGACTGTTATCTCAACAATATGATTATGCCATTGATGCAATTGATATGGTTACAGCAAAACTAGATTTAATTGTGCGGTGTAAAGAAAAAAATATACCTATTATTAGCAGTATGGGAGCTGGTAATAAACTTGATCCAACAAAATTTGTAGTAGATGATATATATAATACCTCTATATGTCCCTTAGCAAAGGTAATTCGTAAAGAGCTGAGAAAAAGAGGGGTAGATAGTTTAAAGGTGGTATATTCCCAAGAAACACCTATGGAGCCTCAAAAAATTAATAGTGATTGCAAAACTGATTGTATATGTCCAAACAAAGATAGAACCTGTACTGTTAGACATCAAATTCCAGGAAGTATAGCCTTTGTACCTTCAGCTGTAGGTTTAATTATTGCATCTGTAGTTGTTAGAGATCTAATAAATTGGGAATATAATCAGTAAGAGGCAATATTAAGGAGGTAACATTTAAAAGGGGGTTATGAAATGAAGCAATGTGGTGTAGTTACCGAAGTGTTTGATACAACCGCCAAAGTATTAATGCAGAGACATTCCAGTTGTGGTAGTTGTAATGCATGTAAAATGGGTCAGGAAGACATGAAAATGGAAATAGAAGCTATTAACCAAGTAAAGGCGCAGGTAGGTCAGCGGGTAGAGGTAGATATGGAAGGACAAAATGTATTGGCTGCTGCATTTATTGTATATATTATCCCTTTATTTGCCTTGTTAACAGGTATTGTAGTAGGTGACAGTCTGCTAAAGCTTTTGGGTGTTAATGACTACAATGAAATATTTGCTGCTGTTATTGGATTTTTATTTATGGCAGCTACTTTTATAGGAATCAGAAGAAAAGAAAAAGTAATAAAATCAAAACGAAAATATGCACCCATCATCACAGAAATTGTTACTGATGAAGAAAAGAAGATCTAAAGCTAGATCTTCTTTCTTTTTCTAAAAGAATTTAATGATAGTACAATGGTAAGTGAACCAGCAATTGCCATGGCAATTAGTAAAGATTCACTTCCGTGGCTTATGGCGAGCTCGTAATCTTCCTCCAAAATAGAAAGCATTGTATAATATAATCCAAAGCCTGGAACCAAAGGAACAATGCCAGGAATAATATATACGGTAATAGGCTGCTTTCCTACGATAGCAAAAAATTCTCCAATTAAAGCAATAACGAAAGAAGCGATAAAAGTAGAAACGACTACAGATTCAAACTTATTATTAATAAGAAGAAATATTGTCCAGCCAAAGGCACCAGCAAAGCCTGACTTGACCAAAGAAGATTTTGGCACATTAAAAAGAATTGCAAAGCCTATGGTACAAATATAAGCAAATAGAAAATTCGTTATATAGGTCATAGTAAAGTACCCCCTGTGATAAAAGTCCAAAGTTTTAATATAAATCCGATACCGAAGGCTATAGAGGTAGCGATGATTAAGGCTTCAGTAGCTCTTGCCAATCCTGATACCAGATCTCCAGCAATAGAATCCCTAACAGCATTTGTTATAGCAACGCCGGGAACCATTACCATTATAGCACCAATGATCACCTTGTCAGTGGAAATCAATGGGTGTAGAGATGAAAGTAAAATAGCCATGACAGCTGCCACTACTCCCCCCGAAATGTGGGTAAGAAAGGGGGAAAATTCAATACTAGTCAAAGTTTTTAGAGTATAGGTTACCAAAATACTTGTAAAAAAAGCACTAAAAAACTCTAGTAGGTTTGCTCCAAACAAAAGACCAAAAAAGGCACTTGCTAAACCTCCAAATAATGCGTGAATATAGTTGGGATAAGGAAGTAAATCGTGAATTTCTTTTAAAGTCTTCATTCCTTCCTCTACCGACATATTACTTTCAACAAACTTTCTAGAGAAATCATTTACTTGAGCAACTTTATTTAAATTAATACCTCTAGATTTAATCCTTTTCGTATAAGACAAAATTTCGTTTTGCTCTTCTCCTTTAGTATCTACAGAAACGAAAAACCCTGTAGGAGTAACATAAGCTTCCACATAAGAGAAGCCCCTTGATTTACATAATCTTATTATTGTATCTTCCACCCGATAAGTTTCTGCTCCGTTCATTAACATAATTTCTCCTGCATAAAGGGCCAGAATCAAAACTTTTTTTCTATTAATTTGTGACATCATATCACCTCCAAAATAAGACTATTATATCAAATATGTGGTAGTAAGTAACGAAGTTTTTGATAAAAATATGTTAAAAATCTCTTTATTAGGATATGATAATGTTAATCATCTTATTTTATTCTAAAAGATATTAAATATAAGTTGGAATAAAACTTTTACAACTTAGTGTAAGATAGCGGATGTAATACATTATGGATTAAGTTAACGCTAATGATTTCACAATTAAATCTATAATATAAAAATGGAAAATTTATGCTGAGAGGAGAAGAGTAGATGGATTTTCATCACTTGCAAGGGCAAGATCCTGATATTTATAAAATTATTCAGAAGGAAAAGGCTAGGCAAAGCAAAAATATTGAATTAATAGCTTCTGAAAACTTTACTTCCATGGCTGTTATGGAGACAATGGGGAGTTATCTAACCAACAAATATGCAGAAGGTTATCCAGGTAGAAGATATTACGGGGGATGTGAAGTGGTAGATATAGCTGAAGACTTAGCAAGGGAGCGTCTAAAGGAATTGTTTCAAGCAGAACATGCTAATGTACAGCCCCACTCAGGTTCCAACGCCAATTTAGGTGTTTATTTCGCCATCCTGCAGCCGGGAGATAAGGTTCTAGGTATGAACTTATCTCATGGAGGACATTTAACCCATGGTAGTCCAGTAAATATTTCTGGAGTATATTACAACTTTATCGATTACGGTGTAGATCAACAGACACAAAGGATCGACTATGATGAGGTTAGAAGGGTTGCCCATGAGGAAAAACCAAAGTTAATTATTGCGGGGGCCAGTGCTTATCCGAGAAAAATTGATTTTAAAAAGTTTAAAGAAATTGCTGATGAAGTAGGAGCTTATTTTATGGTGGATATGGCACATATAGCTGGCTTAATTGCTGCTGGACTGCATGAAAATCCTTGCCAATATGCAGATTTTGTGACCACCACCACCCACAAGACCCTTAGAGGACCTAGAGGGGGAGCTATTCTTTGTAAAGAAAAATATGCAAAGCTGATAGACAAAGCTATATTTCCTGGAATACAGGGAGGTCCTTTAATGCATGTTATCGCAGCAAAAGCAGTTGCCTTTAAGGAAGCCTTAAGCCCCGAATTCAAAATATACCAAGAACAAGTGTTACGAAATGCAAAAAAACTAGGTGAAGCACTGGAAAAGAAGGGTTTTGATTTAGTTTCTGGAGGTACAGACAATCATTTGCTTCTTATTGACCTTAGAAATAAAAATATATCTGGCAAGGATGCAGAAAAGTTGTTGGGAAAAATTGGGATAACAGTGAACAAAAATACAATTCCCTTTGATCCTGAAAGTCCTTTTGTAACCAGCGGAATAAGAATAGGTACTCCGGCTGTAACTACAAGGGGTATGAAGGAAAATGATATGGAAAAAATTGCTGAAGTTATGGATATAATCTTAAGCAATCCTGAGAAAGAAAAAGAAGCTTTTCAAATGGTTGACCAACTTTGCAGCCAGTTTTCTCTATACAAATAAGACAAAAATTCAAAAACCTGTAAAAACGCCTTGTGTTTTTATAGGTTTTTGTTATGCTATAGATAGATTCAAATAAAATATCCGCAAAAGAGGGAGAAGAAAAAATGATAACAAAGCGGACGTTGATGGTAGTGCTGCAAAAAATTTTGCACTCTATTGATGAAGGTATACATGTCATTAATAATGAAGGCATTACCATTTTGTACAATGAGGCGATGGCGGAGCTAGAGGGTATGAGGATGGAGGAGGTTATGGGAAAAAGTCTGTTGGATGTATTTCCAAGCCTAAATCATGAAACCAGCACCCTATTGCAGGTGTTAAAAACAGAAGAACCTATTTATAATCAAGGACAAACCTATTTAAATAATCAAAAAAAGCAAATTAGCACCATTAACACCACTATACCTTTATATTATGAAAATCAGAAGATAGGTACATTAGAAATTGCTAAAAATATTACAAAAATTAAAGGGTTATCTGATGAAATCATGAGGTTACAAGCAAAACTAATAAAACCTTCTATAAGTGAGGGCAAAATAAAAAAATATACCTTTGATGATTTAGTAGGTCAAAATGCAAGCTTCAAGAGGGCAATACATTTAGCAAGACGGGCATCCTCTTCTAACTCCAGTGTTTTGATCTATGGAGAAACCGGTACAGGTAAAGAGTTATTTGCTCAAAGTATTCATTATTTCAGCTATAGATCTAAAAAGCCCTTTATTGCACAAAACTGTGCTGCCTTACCAGAGAACTTATTAGAGGGTATCTTATTTGGAACAATGAAGGGGGCCTTCACCGGTGCCATCGACCGACCAGGAATTTTTGAGCAAGCCTCAGGAGGGACGATTTTATTGGATGAAATTAATTCCATGGGGTTACAACTGCAAGCGAAGCTATTAAGGGTTTTACAGGAGGGATATATAAGAAGAATAGGGGGGTTAAAAGACATACCTATAGATGTTAGAATTATCGCTACTACAAACGAACTCCCCCTTGTGCTAATGGAGGAAGGGATCCTACGCAAAGACTTATATTATAGGCTAAAGGTGATGAGCATCAATATTCCTAGTCTTCGAGAGCGAAGAGAGGACATCCTTCTTTTAGCCAACTATTTTATTGATAAGTATAATCATCGGTTTCAAAAACAAGTAAGGGGTCTTTCGGAGGAGGTAGAGAGGGATTTTTTACATTATAAGTGGCCGGGAAACATTAGAGAGCTACAGAATCTTATAGAGGGAGCAATGAATCTTATACAAGATGAGGATATACTTAAAAAAGAGTTTTTTTCAGAGTATACTCTTTCTTCAAAAAAGAGGGATTATATTTATCCTGAGGAACTATTTTCTTCACTACAAGAGGATATACCATTGCCGCAAAGAATAAACTTTATTGAAGAACAATATATTCGTAAAACAATAGCCAGTTGCGATGGAAATATTACAAGAACAGCAGATAAACTGGGAATTAAAAGACAAACGTTACAGCATAAATTAAAAAAGCTAAATATCTCTTATACGGAGAATTAGATTTCTTTAACAAATAGGATAAAACGCAAAAATATTTGCAGTTGCATGCAAATATTTTTGCGTTTTATCCTATTTGCTGTTTATGTGGAAAACTTCATATAACAAAAATGCATATATATGAAAACTTAAGAAAACTTTCAGCTAAAAGGAGTCATAAAATCTCTAATTATAGCAAAGTATTCAAGGTATAAAAAGTAAGGGTTTGCATGAATATAAAAGTAAAAAGTTATGGATTAAGCAAGAACTTTGGCAAACTATTTGCAATAGTATAAAAAGGAGAAGGAATATTTACTAGACGGAGGGATTCTAATGAAAAATATAAAAGTAATTTTATGGGGATTTGGTGCCATGGGAAGTGGTATGGCACAAATGTTGTTGAAGAAAAAGGGGGTTGAAATCGTAGGGGTATGCGATAGAAATCCTGATAGAAAAGGTAAGGATATTTTTGAGCTATTAAAAATAGATAGGGGAGATCATCTACCTGTGGTGGTTACAGATGTAATAGAAGAAGTTGTTAAAGAAGGAGCCGCAGATGTGGCACTAATAGCAACGGATTCCTTTACAAGAGGAACCTTTGAGAAAATCAAGCTGATGGTAGAGAATAAAATAAATGTTATCTCAACGGCTGAAGAAATGGCCTATCCACAAGCACAAGAACCAGAATTAGCTAAAGAAATGGATCGTCTTGCAAAGGAAAATGGGGTAAGTATTTTAGGCACGGGAATTAATCCTGGTTTTGTCCTTGACTTATTAATTTTAGCCCTTACGGGGACCTGCGAAAATGTGGAGTATATTAAAGCAGCAAGAATTAATGACTTATCTCCTTTTGGAAGAGCGGTCATGGAGGAACAAGGTGTTGGTTTGACGGTAAATGCCTTTGAAGAAGGTGTAAAAAGTGGGAAGGTTGCTGGTCATGTAGGTTTTCCGGAATCTATTCATATGGTAGCGGATGGAATTGGATGGAAGGTAGGAAAGATAGATCAAACCCGAGAGCCAATTGTAACCAATGTATATCGAGAAACACAATATACCAAGGTTGAGGCAGGTAATGTTGCCGGTTGTCGTCAATGTGGCTACGGCTATGTAGATGGAGAACTTAAAATTGAAATGGAACATCCTCAGCAGATCCTTCCTGAAAAAGAAGGAGTAGATACTGGAGACTATATATGGATTAAAGGAACACCTGATATCAGTCTTCAAATCAAACCAGAAATTCCAGGAGGAATTGGAACGATAGCAATGTGTGTCAATATGATTCCCCATGTAATTAATGCACTGCCTGGTTTGAAAACCATGTTGGATTTACCCGTTCCAAGGGCTATCATGGGAGATATGAGAGATCTTATACAAAGGTAGGGGATAGTATGAAAATAACAAAAGGCTCATGGGTGAGAATATATGATATTGTCTTAGAACCCAGTGACAGATCAGGACAACTGCCAGAGGATACAAAAAAAGTACCTTTAGAAATGTGGACCAAGGGTTTTCTATTACAGGATGCTATGATTGGAGATAAAGTAGAAATTCGTACGATAACCGGTAGAAGAACTGAAGGAACTTTAGTAGAAGAGAATCCTTACTATGAACACGACTTTGGTAAATTTGTTCCTGAAATCCTTCCAATAGGAATACAACTAAGAGAAATATTGTGGGGAGGTGAAGGGGATGAGTAAAGACTATAGCTATGAAGCTGTCATGGCAAGACGCAGTGAAATTATGAAAAAAGCTGTAGGAATCGATTATTCTGTTTTTGAATCCGGCAGCATTGCTTTTGACTATGAAAGAATGATGAGAGAAACTGGATATACCCTTCAAGAAATGCAGCAAATACAAGGAGAAACTGGCGTAGGAAATACGCCCCTTTTAGAACTTAAAAATATTACAGCTTTAACGAGAAAGCTGGCACCAGAAGGCAACGGGGCAAGAATTTTTATTAAAGATGAAGCTGCCAATCCTTCAGGAAGCTTTAAAGCCAGAAGAGCTGCCAATGCAGTTTATCATGCAAAAAGGTTAGGCTATAAAGGCGTAATTGCTGCCACCAGTGGTAATTATGGAGCAGCAGTAGCTAGTCAGGCGGCTATGCGGGGATTAAAATGTATTATTATTCAAGAATGTTACGATAGCAAAGGAAAAGGACAGCCAGAGATCATTGAAAAGGCTAGGAAATGTGAAGCCTTTGGAGCAGAGGTAATACAACTGACGGTAGGCCCTGAGTTGTTTTATACCTTTTTAAAATTGTTGGAGGAGACAGGGTATTTTAATGCATCTCTTTATACTCCCTTCGGTATTGCTGGTGTAGAAACTTTAGGCTACGAGTTGTCTATGCAGTTTAGAGAAAAAGAAGGCAAGGACCCAGATATAGTAGTATGTACAAACGCTGGCGGTGGAAACTTAACTGGAACTGCACGGGGATTAAAAAAAGCAGGGGCAGACCAAGTAAAAATTGTAGGGGCCAGTGTAAATTTAAAGGGGCTACATATGGCAAGTGACATACACTTCAATAAAAAATCTTTTACTACAGGACATACAGGCTTTGGTGTTCCTTTTGCTACATGGCCAGACCGTTCTGATGTACCAAGATCTGCAGCAAGACCCCTAAGATATATGGACCGATATGTTCTTGTGAATCAAGGAGAAGTTTTTTACATGACAGAGGCATTGGCACAGCTAGAAGGGATAGAAAGGGGACCAGCAGGAAACACCTCTTTGGCAGCAGCCTTTGTTTTAGCGCAAGAAATGAAAAAAGATGAAATCATTGTTGTACAGGAAACTGAATATACAGGTGCTGGAAAACATATTCAGCCACAACTAACCTTTGCTAGAGAAAATGGCATAGAGATTTTCTTCGGAAACCCTGAAGAAGAAGTACAAGGAAAAAATATTGTTTTACCTTCTCATCCATCCCTCATGAAGGCAAGGGATATGGATATGAAAAAACTTAGAGCTTCTTATATTAAAAACTGTATAGAAAACATCAAAGCAACTGAATTGACAGAGGAAGATATAGATTTTTTAGCAGTAGATTGTAAGGCAGATATAGGCTTTGTTAAAGATGTACTTAATGAAATAGGAGGTGTAAAAGGGTGAAAAGGTCAGATGATTTTCAACAAAGAAGGCAACACTTAAAGGATTTAAGTGATGAGGCATTAGAAAAAAAATTTTGGGAATTAGCAGAGAAGATTGTAGATCCAATGATAGATTTAGCAAGAAAACATACTACCCCTTCTATAGAAAGGTCTGTTTTGTTGCGTATGGGCTTTTCCAGTATAGAGGCAAAAGCTATCGTAGAAGCTGTGATAGATCGTGGACTGATGGGAAAAGGTGCTGGGCATGTAGTATATAGATTAGCAAAAGAAAAAGGTTTAGATATAAGAGAAGCTGGTCTCCAATTGGTGGAGGGAAAACTATGGGATGAAGTTGTGGTTATGTTTAAAGGGGGTGCAAAGAAATGAATCTAAAACCAAATGAAAAATTAGATGTTAAAGCTATATTAAAGGATTTAGATAAATACACACCAAAGCGTAGAGGGTGGGTATGGAGAAAAAAAGAAGAAAACTTACAAATGGGACCCTTTGTTTATAAAGATGCTTCTATACCCCTAGAGCAAAGTACACCACTACCCTCAGCAAAGTATTTTGGTGATATTGATCCCCAGCCAGATTCAGTAATAACAACAGAAATTGCTTCTGGAAGATTTGAAGATGATATTCGTCGTATGAGGATGGCGGCATGGCACGGAGCAGATCACATCATGGTGATTCGTACAGCCGGTCAAAGCCACTTTGACGGTTTAATAGAAGGAACCCCTCAAGGCATCGGTGGTATCCCCATAACTAGAAAGCAAGTAAGAGCACAAAGAAAAGCTTTAGATTTTATTGAAGAAGAGGTGGGCAGACCCATCAATTATCATTCTTATATTAGTGGTGTTGCCGGGCCAGAAATCGCAGTGATGTTTGCAGAAGAAGGAGTAAATGGTGCCCATCAAGATCCCCAGTACAATATTTTATATAGAAATATTAATATGATTCGTTCCTTTGTGGATGCTGCTGAAGCAAAACAGTCTATGATTTGGGCAGATATCGCACAAATCGATGGAGCCCATAATGCTAATGCTACTGCTAGGGAAGCCTGGAAGGTAATGCCAGAGTTAATGGTACAGCATGCGATAAACTCTATGTATTCTGTAAAAGTGGGAATGAAGAAGGAAAATATATGCTTGTCCACCGTGCCTCCTACAGCACCACCAGCACCTTGTATGACCTTAGATTTACCCTATGCTGTGGCATTAAGGGAATTATTTAAAGAATATAAAATGAGGGCACAGATGAATACGAAATATATGGAATCCTCCACTAGAGAAGCCACTGTAACCCATGTGCTGAATTTATTAATTTCTAGATTAACGAGGGCAGATATTCAGTCTACTATTACACCAGATGAAGGAAGAAATGTGCCGTGGCATATTTATAACATAGAGGCTTGCGATACTGCAAAACAGGCTTTGGTAGGTATGGATGGACTCATGGAGATGATCCAACTAAAGGATACGGGTATGTTAAGGGATCAGGCCAGAGAATTGAAGGAAAGAGCAGTATTGTTTATGGAGGAGGTATTAGAAACAGGGGGATACTTTGATGCCGTTGAAGCAGGTTTTTTTGTAGATTCCGGCTATTATCCCGAGAGAAATGGGGATGGTATTACTAGAAAGATAGATTCAGGTATAGGTGTAGGGACAGTCTATGAAAGGGAGGAGGATTATTTAGCTCCAGTAACTGCTCATTTCGGTTATAATAATGTAGCACAGTATGATCCTTCAGCAGTAGAAGTAGCATCAAGGCTTATTGATGGATGTACCTTTGAAAAATCCGAGAAAATTATCTTTATAGATGAGCTGGATGAAACAGATAATGTCAATGTGCGATTAGAAGAAACTAAAGAATTACGAGAAAGCACAAGTATTAAGCCAGAGGTAGAATGGATGGGGGATGGCTATGTCATGTTAAATCTTTTTCTGCCGTTGCCAAAACGAGTTGCTCAGTTTGCCGCTATTGAGATAGCAAAAAAAATGGGTTTAGAAGATGTAGAGGTAATTCATAAGGAGGAAATGCATCCTTCTGAAGGTACAAGGATAGAACTCAAGGGAAGAGTAGGTTTTACTATCGATGTGGAGGAATTGGTAATTCCACCAGAACCTACCATCATGTCAGAGGATGAAATAAGAGAAAAAATTAAAGATCAGCCTATGAAAATCGTTGCTGGTACAGTGGGAGAAGATGAACACTCTGTAGGCCTGAGAGAAATTATAGATATTAAGCATGGCGGCATTGAAAAGTATGGTATTGAATGTCATTATTTAGGTACTTCTGTAGGGATAGAAAAGTTGGTAGATGCCGCCATAGAGTTAAATGCTGACGCCATATTAGCCTCTACCATCATTAGTCATGATGATATTCACTATAAAAGCATGAAGAAGATCCACGAACTTTGTATAGAAAAAGGAATACGTGACAATATAATGATTCTTTGCGGGGGGACTCAGGTGACACCTGAATTGGCGGTAAGACAAGGAGTAGATGCTGGTTTTACCAGAGGAACAAAGGGTGTGCATGTGGCTACCTTCCTAGTGAAAAGAAGAAGGGAAATGCAAAATGAAGGTTAATGTTCTTGTAGCCGAAATTGGTAGTACCACCACCGTTGTAAATGCTTTTCAAGACATTCATACTCCCTGTCCAAAATTTATTGGACAGGGACAATTTCCAACAACTGTCTTGGAAGGGGATGTAAATATAGGCCTACAGGGGGCCATAGAAGATTTGAAAAAAAGTCTAAATCTTGATAAAATTGAATATGATGAAATGCTTGCCACCAGTAGTGCAGCTGGAGGGCTGAAGATGACGGTGCATGGTTTGGTGTATGACATGACGGTTCGTGCAGCGAAGGAAGCGGCTTTAGGAGCAGGTGCTATTATTCATCAAGTAACAGCAGGCAAACTTAAAAGAACGGATCTTAAAAAAATAATAGATATTGCTCCTAACATTATTTTATTGGCGGGCGGTGTAGATTATGGTGAAAGGGACACAGCTATTTATAATGCTGAAAAAATAGCAGAACTAGATTTAAAGATTCCTGTTATTTATGCTGGGAATGTAGAAAATCAAGAAGAAATGAGAGAAATATTTAAAGAAGTCGGAAACAAACTATATATCGTAGAAAACGTGTATCCTAAAATAGATCAACTCAATATAGAGCCTACAAGAAAGGTGATTCAAGATGCCTTCGAAGAACATATTATACATGCACCAGGAATGAAGAGAATCAAGGAAATGGTAAAGGGACCTATTGTTCCTACTCCAGGAGCTGTAATGGAGGCATCAAAATTGCTAAAAGAATCACTGGGTGATTTAATTACTTTTGATGTAGGGGGAGCTACAACAGACCTTCATTCTGTTACAGAAGGCAGTGAAGAAATCAACCGTATTTTAATGAGCCCAGAACCCTTAGCAAAAAGAACTGTTGAAGGAGACTTAGGGGTATATGTAAACATGTTAAACTTAGTAGATCGCATTGGTAGAGAAAAACTTCAAGAAGAATTAGATATAAATATACAAAAAATAATTGCAGCATATCCACCTATCCCTAAAACACCAGAAGAAATAAAATTTGTTGAAAGATTGACGCAAGAGGCGGTAGTGACAGCTTTAGAACGACATGTAGGTAAATTAAGGTATTTATATGGCACAGCAGGAAAAACAACAGTTGCAGAAGGAAAAGACCTTTCCAATGTAAAATATATCATAGGTACTGGGGGAGCTTTAACAAGACTGCCCAATAAAATAAATATTTTGAGAGGCCTGCTGAAGAAAAGGAATCAAAATATGTTATTGCCAACAGAAGAAGCGAAGATACTCATTGATCACCATTACATTATGGCGTCTTTAGGGGTGTTGTCAAAGCCATATCCAGAGGCAGCGCTTAATTTGATGAAGCAAAGTTTGCGTTGTGCAGATTAGGTATCTTAGTGAGAGATTTAACCAAGTGAATAAAGTATCTAATAAACTAAAGAGGGTAATAAAATGAATCCAAGAATAGAGATTGATTACAATAAACTAAAATATAATACTGCTACAATCGTGGAACAATGTAGGAAGCAGGATATTCATGTTGTCGCAGTTACTAAAGGATTTTGTGCTATTCCCCAAATAGCCCAGGCAATTTTCGAAGGCGGTGTAAAGTATTTTGGGGATTCCAGACTAGAAAATCTAATAAAACTTAAAGACTTCCCTATAGAAAAAATATTGTTAAGGCTGCCCATGATTAGTCAGGCGGAGGCAGTAGTAAAACATGCAGATATTAGTCTAAATTCCGAGATAGAGACAATCAAGACCCTCAACCAGTACGCTAAAAAAGCCCATAAGCTTCATAAAATTGTACTCATGCTAGATTTAGGGGATTTGAGAGAAGGAATCTTTCATAAAGAAGAAATCGACACTGTTTGTGATTTGTTGAAGGAAATGACCAATATCAAAGTAGTGGGAATAGGAACAAATTTAACCTGTTTTGGAGGCGTAATTCCAGAGGAGAAAAACCTAACCCGATTAGTAGACCTAGGAAGACACATTGAAGAAGCCTTAGATACTAAGTTAGAGATGATTAGTGGCGGCAACTCCAGTAGTTTTTATTTGTTGGAGAAGAAAGGTCTGGTGGAGGGAATTAATCAACTGCGTTTAGGGGAGGCAATTTTATTAGGAACAGAAAGTGCCTATGGTGAAAACATTCAGGGGTTACATCAAGATGTATTTACACTAGTAGCTGAGATTATAGAAATAAAAGAAAAACCTTCTATGCCTATTGGCAAAATTGGGAGAGATGCCTTTGGAAATGTACCTGTTTTTGTAGACCAAGGTATAAGAAAAAGGGGGATTCTGGCCATAGGGAAACAGGATTTAGCTACCCATAATATTTATCCCATAGATCCTTTTATAAAAATCATAGGTAGTAGTAGTGATCATCTTATTGTGGATATTACTGATACGCAAAACCTCTTTAGAATAGGAGATGAAATGCGGTTTCATGTAAGTTACGGAGCAATGCTTGCCTTAATGACCAGCGAATATGTATATAAAAATGTTGTTAAATCATAAGCGTTAACCTAATACAGTTATTACCAAAATTCTCTCCAAATGTCATCCTGAGGGTAGCGAAGGATCTTGGGATAACGAAGGATGACAAATTATGGTTTAAGACAACGCTAATGATTGTTAAATAAATATAAATACAATAAAAAAAGATTGTACATTGGTTACAATCTTTTTTTGTTGTACTAAACAAAACTATGAGGAAATATGTTAATAAAAAGGAGGGGAGGTAATGGATAGAAAGATAGAAATAGAATTACCTCAGGAATTGTACCAAAGATTAGAAGAACA
The DNA here is from genome assembly GCF_001042715.1 of Clostridium aceticum. NCBI lineage: Bacteria > Bacillati > Bacillota > Clostridia > Peptostreptococcales > Natronincolaceae > Andreesenella > Andreesenella acetica. The sequence goes on from NZ_CP009687.1 coordinate 1,825,380, forward strand.
ATGTAAAAATAAAGAGCTAACTTTGGAAGAATATATTATTTTTTTATTATATGAGGGGGAGCATAGTAAAAATCAAGTACAACATATTAAAAAAGTGGTCATTGGAGATTTGCAAAATATGATCTATAAAGTGCAAAAAACCAGCCTCAATCCTAGTAATAGAGTGACACAAAATGAAGTAAACTGTATTCCTCTAAAAGCTTTTAAGGGTCAAGTGCCAAAGGATTTAAAGAAAAAAATAGATTTTTTTAAAAAACAAAAAACCTTCAAAGAAGACTATTTTTACTTATTAATAAATCCCACTGAAGTTGTAGGCTATAGCGGATTAGATTTTTTTGAAGAAGCTATGCCCTATGGACAGTACGGATTTATATATTGCTTCGATTTACAAAAGCCATATCTAACCTATAAAAATCTTAAGAATATTTTTAACTTCTTAGGAAGGATGATAAAAGAAGAAAAGATTTATAATATGGACCTCTCCACCATCTGTTGCAATATTCCAGAAGAAGTATTAGCAAAGCTGGGATTTAAAGAGCTTAGTCATGTTAAACGGATCTATGGAGGAATAAAACCAGAAATCGAATATGATACTATTCTACAGTATAAGGAAACAACCAAAGATTTTAACGTAAAGGAAATGGAAGGTTTACTACCTATAAATAGGGTGCTTCCCATCTCTTACTTACAAAATTATTGGATGAAGAGTCTAGAGGTTATTAAATTGAAAGAAATTTCTTTTAAGCAAACTAGTAATTCTTTTATTTTACAAGAAAGAAAAAGAATACAAGATAAAATATATTTTTACTATACGATATTTTTAAACCCTTTAGACCTTTATGATCGTGATGTTCTTAGAGAAATTTATCATATTCTTATTAAGGAGATAAATATGGAGGCTTTAGGAGAAGGCATTATTATTGATATACCTATCGAAATAAAAGATATCTTGGTAGAATATATGACGTGTCACAAGGAACATTCTATATACTGGTACAGAAAACTACTCTAAGAAGTAAACAAAACCCCTCAGCTCAGGCTGAGGGGTAAGTTATATTAAGATCTAATTGTCTTATAATACAGCTAAAATTAATAGCATAAGGTATAAAGTTTGAATATGTTGTTTAGAAGATGCCAGTTCATCCTTTAATACCATATTTTCTTCGTTTAATGTGGTGATCTTCTTACTCAATGTATTGGTTTCTACTTTAAAATGGTCTACCTTATCGAGATCATTTTTTAAATCTTCAAAGTTTTTAATACTATCTTCTAAAGATGTTATCTTGTTTAGGGCTTCATTCAACTCATTCTCTTTATGAAATAGTTCCTCCTGCATTTCATCTATTTTTCGTTCATATGCTTCAATTGTAGATAGATATTTATTATTTTCATCCTGCAAAGCTTTATTTTGCTCTTGAAATTTTGTATCTACTGGAACTGTGGGTTTGCTTTCCTTAGGAATAAAATTATGGCTGATTTCATACTTCATCATGTTATTTCACCTCCAAAACCTATGAACTGAATCTGCGGATATAGGGTACCGTATAAAAAATCACATAATATACTTTGGCGTTCCTTCTGATCATTGGAAAGATAGCGATAGCGTTTATAATCAACGCCTTGGCTTTCCCTCTTTAAAAGAGGAAGGGACCAGCTTTTTCCATAATCTTTGGAATAACAACAATATAATTTATTCATCTGTGTCCAAGTGCACCAGAGAATACCTTTATAGAAAAGCAATAGAGGAAATGATGCATTGGATTTCTCCGATAAAGATAAGATGGAAATATCTTTTTTACTAAAACTATATTGTGCATATTGAACGGTTAGTCCTTTTTCATCATAACTACTCCATACAATGTGTACATTGTTTTTCTCATCCAATATGCTAGATATATAGACTTTATCAATACTAGATTCAATGATTTTTATAGGGTAAGTCCATTGTTTTAAAGACCTATTATAGGAAGTTAAATAAATTTGTGTATAGTTACCATCAAAGGATCCAAATAAAATATGTACTTTCTTGTCGTGAACCATAAGCTGAAAAGGATTAATAATTTTATGAAAAGTTATGTCCACTAAACTTTTTCTATTCCAGCTCTCCTCAATTTTAACAAAGTGTATCAAACTACATATATTGGTGTGTTTTTTATGATGAAGGCAGTAGAAGATATGGACCTGATCCTGCAGGATTTTGATAGAAGGATAATAGATTTCTGAAGAATGATCTGAGTAATCTACCAAGTCTTCGTGAAGCCACTGATTATTTTTAAAAGAGTGATAGCGTAAAATTCCCTTGATAGAAAGACTAACCAGGTGCATTTGGTCATATGCATCAATTTCTACAGAAAAACTATAGATTGCTTCATTAAATATAGTATATTTTTTCTCCCATTGACCCTTTGAATTCGTTGTAATATATTGAATCTGCTTGTTTTCGTTTAGATAAATATTATAGATCTCACCTTTACTATTTTTCACCATAAATTCGTAGTCCGTCAACAGACTCACTTAATCACATCCTAACAAATAAGAAAATTTTTTCTTAATCAATTCTATTAAAATATATGCAAATATAAAATAAAAATTACATATTAATAGCACCATAAATCGGGTATTGTCATATTTTACAGTAAGAGGGAATATAAAAAGTATTTCATTGAATTAATAATAAAAAGGAGTTGAAGTAAATGGAAAAGGATCAACAATTTAGTGTAGAAGCAATGCAAATAGATGAGCCTTGTTGTATAGCCAATACAGGTTGTGAGTTCAGAGGTCCAAAAGATCTTCATAAAGTAGTTGGTGAATGTATCTTTGTAGATAAAGTTTATGATTCTGTAACCTTTAATCTTCAAGGTATCCAACCAGTATCTCGAGCACCTATAGGAGCTTTACCTGTTAAAAAATGTGGGCCAAAAACTAGAATTACAAGAGTACTAGATATTCGTGTTAGAAAGTTTTTTAACCCCTGCAATATTAATGACCCTAAAAACTTAAATATCACACCTAAAACAACATTATCAGGAGCACAGTTTGTCTTAGATGAAAGAGGAAAACCCGTAGTTGTACCAGGTCCTGCTGGGTTGTTACAGTTTTTAATTTACACTGATACAACAGATTGTGATGAAGTAGGAAGAGGCACCCCTATTTTTGGTTCTCAAGAAATTCATATAACTGGAACAGTATTAGTAGAAATAGATGTGGAATTCATTGATGCCTTCGGTGCTCCACAAACAACAACATTAAGAGGAAGAGCACCAGTAAATCAAACGCTGACAAATTTCTTTGAATTATGCATGCCCTCTGTATTTGACTCTGCGTTTTTACCACAGTTTACAGAGTTCTGCAATGTTTCCTTCTTAGGAAGATTGGCTACACAAAGTATTGTAAGAGACATCACTTTTGACCCAGCAACAGGAGAAGTATTTGTAAACCTAATTCTAGCCCTATGTATTACATGCGAAAAGAAAATCAAAGTTCCTGTTCAATTATGCGTATTAAGCACAGGCTTCTGTGAGCAAGAAGCAAGAGTAAGACCAATTTGTGGAGATCAATTCCCTCCATTGTTCCCACCACAAGTAAACGAACCATTTGTAACAGTTGATGATGATTGTTAAGGAGTCAGTAATACCCTCTTGATGAAAAATTCAACCAACTAAATAAAAACGAACTAAATATGTATGTGTTTAAGCTTAATGTAATAGAATAAAAAGAAAAAAACTGATGTCGATCGACATCAGTTTTTTTGTATAGGGATTATTTTAACTAAATACTGTATCTTATCTAGGACTCTTGTTTTTAATCTTTCCCCAATGTTCTTTAATTGATTGTTCAAACTTATTCCTTCCATACTCATAGTAGGTTTTATTTTTAATAGGATTAGGTAGATATTGCTGCTCAACATAATGATTAGGATAATCATGAGGATAAAGATATTTGACTTTGTTATGAACAGCTATATTTGAAGATGTATCGCATAAGTAAGGAGGTATTGGACCTACATCTAATACTCGCAAGTCGTTTAACGCAGCATTGATAGCTTTATACGCTGTGTTGGACTTAGGTAGGGTAGATAACAATACAGTAGCTTGTGCTAAAGGAATCCTTGCTTCTGGGAGGCCTAACTGAAGGGCGGAGTCTACACATGCTTTTACAATGACAATAGCTTGAGGATAAGCTAAACCAATGTCTTCTGAGGCAATTACAAGTAATCTTCTGCAAATGGAGGTTAAATCTCCACTTTCCACCAACCGTGCTAGAGCATGAATACTTGCATCAGGATCAGAGCCACGGATGCTTTTTTGGAAATAACTCAATAAGTTATAATGACCATCCCCATCTCTGTCATAATTCATAATTTTACTCTGGGAACATTCTTTGGCTTTCTCTATATCAATAAAGATTTTTTGTGAATCATATAATGAATAGGTATTAACGATAAGTTCTAAAATATTTAGTGCTCTCCGTAGGTCTCCACTGGATACTTCAGAAATATATTGCAGTGCTGATGCATCATAATTTATTTCTATATCTTTTTCCTCTTTTATTATAGATATAGCTCTTTTCAAGCTTTTTATTATATGCTCAACAGTGAGTTCCTTAAATTCAATAGTGATGCACCTACTGAGTATCGCCTTAAAAATGGAAAAGTTAATATTTTCTGTTGTACTACCTATCAAGGTAATATCACCATTTTCAATAAATTCAAGAATAGATTGCTGTTGGCGCTTATTAAGATAATGAATTTCATCAATATAAAGCAATATGCCATTTAAAGAATCTATTGTACCAATTTGTGAAATAATCTTTTTTATGTCATCGGTATTGGCCTGTGTACCATTAAGTTTATAAAATTTTTTATGAGAATTTTTTGCTAAAATGTTCGCTACTGTTGTTTTCCCTGTTCCTGAAGGACCATAAAAGATCATATTGGGAAGGGTTTTAGAGGCTATAATTCTATTCATTAGTTTTTTTTCACCAATAATGTGCTCTTGACCAACAAGATCTTCTAGACAAGTAGGCCGAATTTTATCAGCTAATGGTTTCATGAAACAATTCCTCCTTAGAATATTATAATGATATTATATCAAAAGAATAAAGTATAAAATAACTTTTAATTATAGATAAGCAAGTTCAAACTTTAATTTTGATATACACGGTCTACGGTTTCGCCCCAAAACCGTGGGCTGCAAATGTAGCCCTTAGTATATCAAAATTAAGTCCTGATGTTGTTTATCTATATAATAAAACACCCAAGGTTCCATTAACCGTGGGTGTTTTATAGTGGTAACAAGTTATAAAGCAGAACATATATTAGAAGTAAAAAGCAAATTATCTATATCAACTTGGGAGGAATGGTTATTATGCAACAAAAAAGTATAGTAGATAAATATTATATTGCTGTATTTGATTCTAGAAACCATGCAATGCAATTGCACCAACATTTAAGAAAGGCAAGACTAGATCAATTTCAGCTGATCTCTACTCCTTGTAAAATCAAGGCAGGTTGCAGTTATTCTATAAAGTTTTTAAACCTAGAGGATGCAAAAAAATTAATGGAAGAAGCAGAGAAAATAAAAAAGAAAGTTTCAAGCATTTATAGTGCTGAAAGAGTCAATAAAACTAGAGTTTTAAAAAAATTAAAGTCTATCTAAAAAGATTTTTAATACGACTTATAAAACTAAAGTTTTCCTCCACATATTTCGTTGCTTCTTCTTGCAAAGTTGCTTGTTCATTTTTGTATTCATCAAGCTTGTTTTCGAATAGACTAAATTTTTCTTGTAGATAACTTAATTCATCTTGAAGGACAGTTTTTTCTGCATTTAATACTGAGATATGATGATTCATTTCCTCAAACTTATTACGCAACAATTCCTTAGACGAAAAGTAATTGGTAAAAGAAGGCATATTACTAGGGTTGGTATTTTTTTCCTCTAATACCATTCGAACTTCTTCTAACTTTTCTAGTTCCCCTACCAATCTAGTAATGTGTTCTTCGATATGATCTAAAAGCACTTCAAAATCAACGATCTCACCTTTAGTTATTACACGATCATATAGGTTTTCATGGGAGGCATCATTCTTAGCTTCATCCGTATCGGCAGTATTTAGAAGTTCTTCTGAGGTATCACAAGAACCGGTTACGGTGGTTTGATCCTGTTCCTCTAATGAAGGAGAACTATCCTCTTTAGCTATTGGGCTAGATACATGACTTTTAATATTAATGTTATTAATAGGTTTTGTTGGCATAAGTTTTGTTCCAAATATTGTTATAGCATCATCAAGTATCTCGCCATAAACATACTGAACTTTATAATTATTCCTCTCATATTCATGATTCGTAGAATATCTGATCAATGATGGATGATCAGTTTTATAAGATTTATTTCTACTGATAGCTGTCCAGTTAATACCGTAGTCTTCTGAAATAATTTCATTAATGGTATTGCCTTGTTTACTTAGAACTTTTAAAAAGTGGCCCTCTTGCAACAGTATAGGAGATAGGTTATTGGTGTTTTTACTAGACAAAGTTTTAGGGTTGGACCATCTAGACTTATGATGAATAATATTTGATTTATTCTTATATTTTAGGGTGAAATTATTTTTTTCAATAGTACACCATATTAAGTGGAGATTATCTTTTTTATCGATTAGTATAGCAGAGTGAGAATGGTCTTCCTCTAGGTTACTGATTAACTCAGCATTATTCCACTTTTTATTAAAAGCACTAAATTTACTATAATACAATTGATGGTTATTTCTATAAAAAACTTTGTACACAATATGGAGATTGTTCATACTATCAATATCCACTTTATAAGGGCTAGGATATTTACCAGTAAGATAAGTTGTGATCGTTGATTTATCTATACCTTGTTCGTTCCAATACAGGTGTTCAATAGAAGAAACCATTGAATTCAACAAATTAGTTTTCATACAAAAAATATGTGTATAATCGTTGAGTACCAGTAAAAATAAATACCTATAAATATTAGATTTTATATCCAGTTTAGTGATGAATTTATGCTTCCAATGGCTGTCTGAACCTATATAATAAAGCATATTACCTTGCTTTGTTATACAAATTAAATGCAGCTGATTTTTAGCATCAATAGTTGCCGAAAAGTCTATAACCATTTCAGTAGTTAAATTTTCGCTTTTTACTAAAACACCTACTTCATTGTAAAGATGATAGCGAATTTCCTGGTTTTTAGTTAAGTAGAAATAATAAGAATAGTTTTCTTGTGTTTTTATAAGAAAGTGTTGTGTTCGGTAAGATAGATGCATATATTTCACATCCTTTTTATTATAAATTTATCACAAATATTTCTTTACTCCATACTATGATAGTAAAAGTTAATTTATTATTAATTTATAAGTTATCTATAAGTAAATAAGGGGGAATAAAAGTGAGCGAAATAATTAACCCAGATATGAACCTACAACAAGACCCATATTTTCCAGATTTTCAGCCAGTATGTATTATAGCTGATAAAGTTTATGCACACTGTCAGCAAAGAGAATGCTTTGAAGAAATTGCAGTACAACTTCCAGCAGGAGGACCTTTTGAGTTTGTAAACATTACCTTTAATGCAGGAGAAATTATTGACGGTACACTCATGATAACACCAATAAAAAATCGTCCAAACTTCAGTAGAGTACGCTTCAGAGTAAGAGTTACTTTTATACTACAGGTAAGAAACACAATGACAGGAGTTGTTATTAATATTCCTGGAGAATTACCAGAGATTCAAAAAGATATCGTACTATTTATGCCAGAGGCAAGAGATGAATTTGAATTCCAAATTGTAATAGAGACAGCATCACAGCTTTTAACAGAACCAATACAAGAAAAAGAATGTTTAATATTTGCAGTGGGGGTATTTATTATAATAAAAGTAGTGGGTAAAGTGCAACTGCTTATACCAGAGTTCGGATTCTGTCCTGAACCACCAGAATGTGAAGACTTTAATGGTGAATTGGTATGTATTGAATTTGAAACAGTACCATTCCCAGAATTTTTCCCAAGACAGTTAGAAAACATTCCTACAGATGAACTGTCCTAGAGAATGATTTACAAAAAATCTTTAGCTAACCATTTAGCTGAGTATAGAGAAATGTAAAATAAGTTGAGAGAATTCTTTAAACAAAAAGAATTCTCTTTTTTAAAATTTCTTTTTATCTAAACTGTAACACAAAATTAATCACTACATATAATGATATTGTATAGGAAATTAGCATGAGTAAGGAGGGTATAAAATGGACTCATTGAATCTGCAGCAGGATCCATATTTTCCAGACTTTCAACCAGTATGCATTATAGCAGATAAAGTCTATGCACACTGTCAGCAAAGAGAATGTTTTGAGGAAATAGTAGCACGACTACCTGAAGGAGGACCTTTTGAGTTTGTAGACATTTTTTTTCATCCAGGAGAAATTATTGATGGAACACTGATGATAACACCAATAAAAAACAGACCAAACTTTAGTAGAGTACGTTTTAAAGTAAGTATCTGTTACACATTAAGAGTAAAGAATACTGAGACAGGTATGGTGATATGTATACCTGGAGTGTTACCTCCAATACAAAAGGATATTGTATTATATTTACCAGAAGCAAGAGATGAGTTTGTGTTCAAAATTGTAATCGAAACAGCATCACAGCTTTTAGCAGAACCAATGCAAGAAAAAGAATGTTTGACATTTGCAGTAGGTGTATTTATCATAATCAAAGTAGTAGGTAAAGTACAGCTACTTATACCAGAATTTGGATTCTGTCCTGAACCACCAGAGTGTGAAGAGTTTGCACCAGACGACATATGTGAAGTATTTGAAATGGAACCATTCCCTCAGTTCTTCCCAAGACAGCTTGAAGACATGGATTCAGAAGAGTTTTTCTAGCATAAAAAACTGCCTAAGGCAGTTTTTTATGCTATATATAATACACAATTATTTTTGAATAAACATTTGTGTATAGTGTCTATTATGAATACCTATTCCAATGTGTGTAAAGTTTGGATTAAGGATATTATTTCTATGCCCCTCAGAGTTCATAAAAGCATTATGAGCACCACTTACACTAGAATTAATAGCAATGTTCTCAGCAGCAGATCTATACTGAATTCCAAAGTTTCTCATCATATCAAAAGGTGACCCGTAGGTAGGTGAAGTATGAGAAAAATAATTATTATCCTGCATATCCTTAGATTTAACCCTTGCTACATAAGATAAATCTACATCAATAGCTAATGGTTGTAATCCAGCTTGTCTTCTAGCTTGATTTACATACTCAACCATTTCAACTTCAGCAGCTGTTAAGGCATGTCTAGCATTTGATGTGTTTTGTGCAGCTGTAGCGTTGTTCACAGTGGTATTTTGTGCAGGTGCAGGTTGCTGTGCTGGTGTACTTGGTGGAGGTGTTGTGGGGCTTGCAGCTGGCGTTGTTGGATTTGCAGCTGGTGCTTGTACTTCTTGAGGTTGATTTACAGAATTGTTTGCTGGTGTATTACCTTGTGTTGTAGTAGTTCTGTTGTTGGCAACAAATCTTACAGCATTAAATCTATATCTGTTATTAACGCTGGTATTTCTTGTTACCCTATAAGTGGTGGTAATCCTTTGATTACTGAAGGTACTTGCATTGACTGCAACAGCTGTTGAAAACAACAAGGCAGTTGTAAGTACAGGAACTACTAATTTCTTAGTAAACTTTGACTTATTCATACAAAAATCACTCCTTAAATTATTATGTTAACCTTGTTCACTATAATACAAGAGTTAAGTGAAAATTTCAATAGTATCTCCTAAATACTTCCATATGTAATATATGGAAGTTTCTGAGAAAAACAATGAGAGGTGAGGAAATGCTAAAAATAATATGTATTTCATCAGTAAACTATGAGTGGATGTACCAAAGACCCCAGCAGCTGATGAAGGGGTTGAGTGAGAGAGGTTGGAAAGTGATTTACTGTAATAAAAGTCAAAGAAAAGATAAGTACTTAGAAGTTTTATCAGAAAACCTTACAATTTGCCATGATATGAAAAAATTAGTAGAAAGTCAGGAAGAGGCAGATATTGTTTGGGTGATAGATCCAAGACAAAAACATCTTAAGGGACTTTTTAAAGAAAAGCTATTTGTCTATGATTGTGTGGATGATTTTCCTTTTCTTCAAAATGCCCACTACAAGATGCTGAAGGTTGCCGATATTGTATTGGCTACATCTAAGCCCTTATATCATGCAATAGCTAAATATAAAAGAAATTTACATTTGGTACCAAATGGATGTGACTATCAGCACTTTACTGAAACAAAGAAATTTCCTATAGATAGCCAAGCAAAGAATTCTTTGGGAGTTATTGGTTATATAGGGGCTTTAGCACCATGGGTTGATTATAAATTGTTAGAATTAATAGCTGAAAGAAAACCTGACTATACATTGCTACTAGTAGGAGCGTCTTTGGGAAATGTAGAGATACCAAAAAGCAATAACATAGTATATTTGGGACATCAAGACTATGCTAGAATTCCTTCTTATTTAAGTATGATGGATGTTACACTGATCCCTTTCAAAAAAAATAAAATAACCTACGCTACGAATCCAATAAAAATGTATGAATACTTATCTCAAGGAAAACCCATTATAAGTACTGCTTTACCAGAAGTTTTACCTTTTTCTAAATATCTATATGTTGCTAGAAACCATGAAGATTTTGTAGATCATATCGATAAGGCTTTAGCAGAAGATGACCCTAAAATCTTAGCTAGAAGAAAAGAAATAGCAAAGTTAAATGCATGGGAAAAAAGAGTAGAAAGTATTGAAGAAATTATTTTTTCTTATTTAAAGAACTTACAGAAGGTGAGTAGATGAAGGTTTTAATATATATTCGTCAAGACTACCAAGAAAACATTGCAGGTGATAGTATTTTAGTTTTGAAAACAAAAGAATATCTTATGGGAACTGGGATAAAGATTGAAGTTTCTAGCGATCCCAATAAGGATCTAAAAAAATATGATGTAATTCATCTATTTAATACAATAAACATACTGGAAACTTACAAATTTTTTATAAATGCAGTAAAGTATAAAAAGAAAATAGTGCTAACACCCATATATTGGAATTATGCAAAATATCTTCCTATTGATTCTATGAAGTCTTTAAAAACAAGTTATTGGAAAAGTCATCATCCATTACGAAAAGAAGTTCTTGCGGGTGTGGATTTGCTTTTACCTAGTTCTGAAATTGAAATGAGGCAAATAGAGAAGGATTTTAATATAGTCACACCCTATAAAGTAGTTTTTAATGGGGTAGATAAAGTCTTTGCTGAAGGCAAAAAAGAAAATTTTCTAAAACAAATTCACATAGATAATTTTGTGTTATCAGTAGGCAGAATTTCTCCTCATAAAAATCAGTTAACCTTAGCTAGGGTTACAAAAAAGTTAGGCCTTCCTCTTGTATTGGTGGGTCCAATCAATGACTTAAATTACTATCACCAATGTATGCAGGCTAATAAAGATATTGTATACCTGCATAAAACAAACCATGCAAATTTAAAGGATATCTACGATGCTGCTAAAGTCCATGCTTTGATTAGCTGGTATGAAATTCCTGGGTTAACCAGCCTAGAGGCAGCCTTAGGAGGGTGCAATATAGTTACAACAAAAGAGGGTAGCACAAAAGAATACTTTAAAGCCTATGCTTCCTATGTGGACCCCTATGATTTGATAGATATAGAAAATAAAATACTAAAATCATTTAAAGAGTCTTTTAATGCTGATCTTAAGAAATACATCTTAGAAAATTTCTTATGGGAAAAGGTTATAAAAGAACTTATACGCTGTTACGACTATGTAACAAAAATCACAGGGTAGGAATATAATTTAATTAAAGCAATTTTTATAAATAAATAGGATGGTGATATAAATGCCGCAACCATGGCCAACCACATGGAGGCCGTATACCAAAAATGGTATACCTTTAGGAGATCCTGTAGATGAATCTCCACCTAGTACAGATATTGTAGGCAATACTACTTTTCCTGCAGTTTTTTTTCAATTTGATGGGACAGCTGTTTTTTTTAGAATGAGACTAAACACAACCCCTATTTCAGGTGGTTCTTTAGTAAATTTTAACTGGGGAGTATTATTTGATACCAATAATACCCTTCAAACCTATGAATGGTTAGTCACCGTAAATGGACAGGGAAACACGATAGAAATTTGGGAAAACTTTATAAATAGCCCCATCAATAGCTTTGCTGATGCAGCAGAAGGACTAAATCGAAGGGCACCCTTTGTACCAAACTATTCTGAAGCAATTGTCTTAGGAAGTAATGTACGGGTGGTGAATCCCACAGGAGATGGGTCAAACTTTGGAGGAAATCCAGATGTATTTTTAGATTTTCAAGTACCTTGGAATGTTTTTTCAAGTTTCTTAAATATTACAGAGTTTTCTATATTTAGAATGATTTATTACACTGCCACCTCAAATCGTAATGCCAATAAGGATATTGTAGGAAATAGCCCTGTTAGTTTATCAGAAGCCTTTGGCGACAATATTACTTCTGATCCAGCAGGTCCACAGCTGGGGGACTTGCTGATTGCTAAAACAGTTTTATCAGGTCCTGTTCTAACAAATGTCAATACCACAGAGACTTGGAGTATACAATTAAATGCTTCTAACCCAGGCAATGGCGTAGTTAATAATGTTCAAGTGATAGATAATACGTTACTAGATCAAGTAAGCCAATTGTCTATCATTTCCCAGTCAAAGGGTAGTGTTCTTCAGGTAAACAATAACATTATTTGGGATATAGGAGATTTAGCCCCCGGGGAAAATGCAATATTGGTTGCAGAGGTCAGCGGTTCTTTTGCTACCACGGGGCTAAATGCCTTAGATGAAGCAATAGTAACAGGGAGTGAACCAGTACTAGGAAATATTACTGCTGGACCTTCCACAGGAGTAGGCATTGATGTCCTACCAGCGGTGATACCTGCAGTTCCTGTTTTAGCGGTTGAAAAATTTTTAACAAGAGGACCATCAATGATTGCCATAAATACAGAGGCTGCATGGGAATTTACAGTACGGGCACAAAATACTGGCACCGGGGCTTTAAACGATGTGATTATCACAGATACCATTCTATTAGGTCGAATAATGAATATTAGAAGTATCTCTGTAGATATAGGAAGTATCACAATAGATGAAAATGTTATTACTTGGCATATATCTACTTTAAATCCTGAGGAAACAGCACTGGCAACCTTTGAAGTGATGGGAACTTTTCAAGTTATAGGAGAGAGAGCATTAAATAGAGTTATCGCGGTTGGAACAGATCCTGTTACGGGAGACGTGATAAGCTCAAATCCTGTTGCGGGAGTATTTATTCATGTTACTGAGGTACCTTTGCCGGGTATTCTACAAACAACCAAAAGAATCATAAGTGGGCCCTTTACACTAGTACAAAATCAACAAGACACCTGGGTGGTTGAACTTCTTGTTGTCAATATAGGAAATAGCCCAATCAATGATGTCATCGTGATAGATGATATTTTGTTGTTCAATATAGGCAGTTTCAACATAAATAGCATATCGAAGGGCGATGCAATACTTACTAATCAAAAGCTGCAATGGAATATTGGGGGATTGAATCCTCAAGAAGTATCTCGCTTAGAGTTTCGTATAGAAGGAAGGTTTTCTTCTTTAGGTTTACGCTCATTAAATGGTGCATATGCTCAAGGTACTGATGAGACTACAGGGAATCTTTTATCCAGTAACTTTGCTGGAAGCAGGGGAATTTCAGTAATAGCACCTCAGGCTGCTGAATTTTTTATCAATAATAGGATTATTTCAGGACCATTAACCCTGGAAAAAAATACAGTAGCCACTTGGCAAATAGAAATTGCTGTAGAAAATACAGGAAATATCCCTTTATTAAATGTAGAAATAATATCGGATGCTCTATTGGATACATTAACTGATATTTCTGTTGTATCCTTATCTAGAGGTACAGTAGATAAAATAGGTGATATATGGAACTGGCAAATAGGGACATTAAACCCAGGAGAAAGAAACGTGCTGGTTGTAGAGATTGCAGGAAGCTTTGATGCTATCGGCAGCAGATTTTTATTAACTTCCACTGGAAACTCAGTAAATAGTCAAACACTAGAGGGAATAACTACTGGGCCAATAAGTGTGTTACCTATAATAGTGAAGGATACACCGCAACCTCAGATAATCCAAGTGGAAAACCAAATTACTTCTGGGCCCATTGAAGTGCAAGTAGATCAAGTAGCTACATGGGTACAGGAGATTACAGTTACGAATACAGGAGATAGGGGTACTATTAGCCATGTACTATTAGAAGATACCTTTATCATAGGAAATCTTGTAGATTATTCTATACAATCAATTACACGAGGAAATGTTGTAGAGGATCATGGTATTCTTCGATGGTTTGTTGATGAACTAAATCCTGGTGAAACAATTGTTTTAATAGTAGAAGTTACTGGTTCCTTTAGGGCAGAAGGTAGGAGGGTTTTAGCAAGAGACTTTGCTAGGGGTATAAATCCTTTGAATTTTGGTATCATCAGGTCTTCAATTGTTTCAACACAAGAAATCAATGTACTTCCACCTATTCCTTTTGATTTTGAGTCTATATGTATCCTTGAGGATAAAGTTTATGCCAGCTGTCAACAGAGACATTGTTTTGAAAAGTTGTTTATTCCTAATCTATTTCAAGAGGAATTTGAGTTTGTAGAGATTAAGTTTAACCCAGGAAAAATTATTGATGGTTCGTTGATAATAACACCACTAAAAGATTCACCAAACTTTGCTAGGGTTAGATTTGATATTATGATTACTTTTCGCTTAAAGCTTAAAAAGATAAAGAATAACAAGGTAATCACATTTGAGCATCAGTTACCGATAATTTCTAAAGACATTATTTTATTTATGCCAGAAACAAGAGATGAATTTAAGTTTGAGATATTGGTAGAAACAGCCTCTCAGTTGCTGGTAGAGCCTACGCTTGATGAGGAGGGACTAAGATTGGCTGTAGGGGTCTTTATTATCATTAAAGTGGTGGGAAAAGTACAGCTTTTTATACCTGCATTTGGTTTTTGCCCAGAACCACCGGATTGCGAAGAGTTTTTACCCAAAGATATATGTGAAGTATTTTCTACAGAGGGTTTTCCAGCATTTTATCCTCAACAAGAAGATGGAGAAACCATAATTTGTCATCCTTCGTTATCCCAAGATCCTTCGCTATCCTCAGGATGACACTTGGAGAAAAATTTGGTAATAACTGTGTTAGGTTAAGGCCTATGAGCCTTAGGACACTAAAATTTAGGGATGTAGATCTATATAGGATTCGCGAGAAAATGAAAGAATCAGTGAAAAAACCTCAATATTCTAATGTGAGATCATTAGTGTTAATTTAAACAATGGTTTATCACTTAGTAGTATTGAGGTTTTATATTTAATAAATTTCCATCACGATAAGCTGTAATTGCAGTTTTTATCGTATTAAAGTTTATAGAAAAAATATATAGGTACTATTAAAAAAAACTAACATATAATGAATTAAATACAGGAAAAAAGTATTAAGTGATAAAACTAAGATATTTTTAATAGGATAGAGTAAGATACCTTTGCAGGTGTAGGGAAGGTAGCAAACAGATGGTTAAAAAGTGAGGAATTGCGGGGTGAAAAAGATGACAATATGTATATTAGGAGGTACTGGTCAGCTAGGGCATGAGTTAATGAAGGTAATGAAGGATAAAAAGGTTGTTAGTTTAGGTAAAAAAAACCTAGATATAACCAAGTTAGACGAAGTATATAAAACCTTAAAAGCTATAAGACCAGATGTGGTTATTCATGCAGCAGCTTTTACAGATGTAGATCAATGTGAAGATAAACCGGAGTTGGCTTTTAAAGTAAATACACAGGGAACTAAGAACGTTTCTATTGTTGCAGGTAATTTAGGCAGTAAGTTAATTTATGTAAGTACAGATTATGTCTTTGACGGTAAGAAGGGGAGCCCTTATAATGAAACAGATTTACCGAACCCCATAAATATATATGGTATGTCTAAGTATGAGGGTGAAATTGAAGTGCAAAAAAATCTAGAAGAATACTTTATTGTAAGAACTGCTTGGTTATATGGCCATCAGGGGAAAAATTTTGTTAAGACAATATTAAGTTTAACTTCCAGTAATACACTTTTAAAGGTAGTAGATGATCAAATAGGTTCGCCTACCTATGCGTTAGACTTGGCGGAAGCATTAAAAAAATTATTAGTGACTGAAGACTATGGCATATATCATTTCATTAATGAAGGTAATTGTACATGGTGTGATTTTGCTAAAGAGATCATCAAAATTAAGGGTATTGCGGCAAAACTTAACCCTACTACCTCGACAGAAATTCAAAGAAAAGCTAAAAGGCCTCAAAACTCAACCTTAAGTAATAATTCATCTATCAAATTAAGACTTTGGCAAGAGGCATTAAAAGAATATTTATCTAATGAATAGGAGATTTGTATCTCCTTTGTTTTTTTTCGAAAAGAGTTATTTAGTCTATCTTTCGTAACCACCTACATTGCTTTATCATACAATAAAACTAAAGAGTTTAATTATAGATATTAGTAGAAGGAGATAAAAGCATGAGTCTTAAAAATAAAATTATAAATAAAGAAGCCATTGTTGGTATTGTAGGTCTAGGCTATGTAGGTTTACCCTTAGCAGTATCAATTGCAGTATCAGGATACAAAGTTATTGGGATTGAAGTTGACGAAGAAAAAGTTGCTAAACTATTGAAGGGAGTTTCCTATATAAAGGATGTTTCAGACGAAAGTATAGAGAAAGAAGTAAGAAAAGGAAGCTTATTGGGTACAAGTGATTATAAAAAGATGAGCCAAACAGATGTGATTATTATTTGTGTTCCTACACCACTAAAGGATAATACTCCAGATGTCAGCTATATTTATCAAACCGTAAAAAATATCAAACAATATGCAAAAAAACCAAGTTTAATTATTTTAGAGAGTACTAGTTATCCAGGCACGACAGAAGAAGTGATTATGAAGGAGTTAGAGGGAGACGGATGGATATTAGGTAAAGATTTCAACCTATGTTTTTCTCCTGAACGGGTTGACCCAGGGAATGAATTATTTAACTTAAAGAACACACCTAAAATAGTGGGAGGGATTAGCCAGCAATGCACAGAATTGGCAGGATTACTCTATGAAAAAGTTGCTAATGAAGTTTTTTTTGTTTCTTCAGCAAAAACAGCTGAGATGGTGAAACTTTTAGAAAACACCTTTAGGAGTATTAATATAGCCTTTATCAACGAAATGGCTTTGATGTGTGAAAAGATGGAGTTAAATATTTGGGAAGTTCTAGAAGCTGCTTCTACAAAACCTTTTGGTTTCATGACTTTTTATCCAGGGCCAGGAATTGGAGGACATTGTATTCCCATAGATCCAAATTATTTAGAGTGGAAAGCACAAACATTTAATTTTTCTAGTAGATTTATTAGATTAGCAACTGAAATTAACGAAAGTATGCCAGAATACATCGTATCTACAATTGGAGAGATATTAAAGACAGAAAGTAAAAGCTTAGAAGGTTCTAAGGTTTTAATAGTAGGCGTTGCTTACAAAAAAGATATTGACGATATAAGAGAATCCCCTGCCTTTAAAATACGAAATATGCTGGTAAACAATAAAGCTACTGTCGATTACCATGATCCCTATGTGAAGGAGATCATAATAGATAATAAAAAAATTTATTCTATCGAGCTTAACGAAGAAAACTTAAAACAATACGATTGTGCAGTGATTATAACAAACCATAGTACAATAGACTATCGATTATTAATAGAAAATACAAAAATCATTTATGATACGAGAAATGCCATTAGAGAAAAAAATGAAAGGGTGTTTTCTCTTGGAGGTGTAAAACATAGGTATGAAAGTAAAAATAAATGGTAATTTCTATGGAATTAAACCAATAAATAAAGAAGGAAACTGGGAATTCATTTATACAGAAAAAATGGAAAAAATCAACAAAGATGACTATCTCCTAAAGAAGAATCAAGACAAAGCTTCTGTAGATAACAAAAATAGAAAGAATTATCCTAAAATAAATAGAAAAAAAATTTCTCAAGGTAAGGAGCTTCAGGATAGAATATCTCTGGTAAATAAAAGAAAAAGGCTTAGGAGGAGTATCCATCGATATGAATCTGCAAAAAAACATAAAAAATTAGAGAAACCTGGGGTATCTATAATCACCTGTACCAATCGCCACCAATTTAAAGAAAATATTTTCGGAAATTTTCACAACCAGAAATATGATATAAAAGAGTTAATTATTGTATTAAATAAGAACGATATTGATATAAGTGAATGGAAAAAAAAGGCCAGTCAATATAATAATATTAAAATTCTTAGACTAGATGAAAGCCAACCTTTAGGAGCATGTTTAAATTTTGCGATATCGGAGGCAAAGTATAGTTATATTTCTAAGTTTGATGATGATGATTATTACGCTCCAGAATATTTAGGAGATATTATGGATTGTTTTAAATATACAGATGCAGATATAGTAGGAAAGGGAAGTTTTTATATTTACTTTGAAGAAAGTAAGACTTTAGCAGTAAACTCTTTAAGTAGAGAGAACTGTTATACAAACTTTATAGCAGGATCTACAATAACTGCCAAAAAAGAAGTTTTTGAAAAGGTTAAGTTTGTAACAGATAGAGTAGGGGGTTCAGATACACAATTTAAAAAGGACTGTATAGCAAATCATTTTAAAATCTATACGGCAGATCGATTTAATTATGTTGCACATAGACGCCCAAATGCACAGGAACATACTTGGAAAATTGCTGATAAAGAGTGGCTAAAAACCTGTAAAATTATTGGAAAAGTTTCTGATTATAAAGGCCATGTCACAGTATAATTTTTATAAGGATGACAGTTCAATAGGATTTTGGAAATAATTGTATTAAGTTAACGCTTATGATAAGGGTGTATTGATAAAAACAACAATGTAATTAAATAAAAGTCAGATATCTACCCGTCTATACTTTAGTTGCTTATGCTACTAAGGAATTTTTACAGACATTAGGTATCTGACTTTATTAATCACAATTCAAAATTTTTGCTAGATAAAATGCTTAAGAATATTTTGTATTTCTTTCTTATTTGTTATTATTTTTCCAGTCCTATGATTATTAAATGCATTTAAAGTATTGTTTCCATGAACGATAACAGCATAGTTTTTTTTATGAATAATTTCGTGAGGATTTTTTATAACTGTACAGTGTCCCTTAGGTATCGGTACTCTTTCACCAGCTAAATAATCTTTCACTTTATAAATTAAAGTATAGAAGGGGGGTGAAACATAGTACCAGTTTCCCAACCGATGATTTACAGAATCATATACATATCCTTTCTGGTTAATTAAGGCTCGGGTGTTTTTCTTAGGTTTATATTCATGCAGTTGATTAATAAAGGTTTTATGATAAACATCGTCACAGTCTAGACGTACTAGGTATAAAAACTCGTAGCCTTTAATACTTTTCTCAATAATACTTTCATACTTCTCATTTTCAATAAATCTAATATTGTTTGGTAAAGTTGGATAATGAGATAATGCACCCTTGATTAAATCGGTGGTTTTTTCAGCATACCTAACTAACACTAGAAAGTCTTGGTTTGTTTGTTTTTTAAGACTTTGCAAGGTGAACTTATTAAAAATATCCATTCTATAATCAATCCAATCTTTTGTACGACTAATACCATTTGCTCTAGAATTAAATTCAATTCCAACAATTATTTTTAATTTCTTACCTGACATCTCAGCCACTCCTTATATAACTTCTCAAAATTAAAACAAGATATATGGGTTGCAATAAAATTTTTACAGCGTAGCGAATGCAACATATTTACTACAACTTATATAGCTAACTACATAAAATTTTTAAGAATATTTTGCATCTCACCTTTATTAGTAATAACATCGCCTACCCGGTGACTATCAAATTTGTTCATAGTATTTTTATTATGAATTAGGACCATATAGTTGGTTTTGTGAATAATTTCATGAGGATATTTTATTGCTATAGCATGGTGACTACCGATAGAAATTCTTTTGCCCTTCAAATAATCCTTTACTTTGTTAATTGTAGTGTAGAAAGGAGGAGACAGATAATACCAATGACCTAATCGATTGTTGATGGAATCATATACATATCCCTTTTGATTAATCAGCACCTGAGTACTTTTCTTCGGTTCATAAGCATGCAGTTGATCTATGAAGGTTTTATGATACATATCGTCACAGTCTAATTGCACCAAGTATAGGTCATCATAACCTACAATGGTTTTTTTTATGATATTTTCATATTCATCGCTAGCAATAAACTTAACATTAGAAGGTAAGGGGGCGTAGTTTGATAAAGCAGCTTTAATGAAATTTCTAGTGTTTTTATCGTATCTAACCAAAGTCAAGAAATTTTGGTTTGTTTGTTTTTTTAGGCTTTTGAGAGTAAATTTATTGAAGATTGATATTCTATAGTCGATCCAAGCTTTGGTGCGACTAAGTTTACTGGCTCTACATTTAGTAGCTCTAGAGTTAAATTCCATATCCACAATGATTTTTTTTCTGTTTGGCATTTTAACACCTCTTTCAATATCGTTGATTACTTCCGTACATTATAATCTATGCCATTACCAAGATTTGTGACTATAGATGTACGTCTTTTCTTATAAAGCCACAAGTAACCAAATTTTTGAAACTTTAATATAATACAATATGACAAGGCTCAGATACTAATTTATAAATCATAGGCATTAACTTAACACAATTATTACCAAAATTCTCTTGAACTGTCATCCTGAGGGTAGCGAAGGATATTGGAATAACGAAGAATGACAAATTATGCTTTAAGTTAACGCTAACACTTACAAATAGAAAATTGATCATTTTAGGAGGTAGATACTTTGAAGGGAATTATTTTAGCAGGGGGAACCGGCTCTAGGCTTTTTCCTCTGACAAAAGTTATAAACAAGCATCTTTTGCCGGTAGGCAAATATCCAATGATTTATTATTTGATCGCTAAAATGAAAGAAGCAGAAATTAAAGATATTATGATTGTTTCTGGAAAAGAGCATATGGGATCAATGATAAGTTTACTTGGTAGTGGTACTGAATATGGTGTTAGATTTACATTTAAAGTTCAGGATCAGCCAGGAGGTATAGCTGAAGCTCTGGGACTATGTGAAGAATTTGTTGGTAAAGACAGTTGTACAGTTATATTGGGGGATAATATTTTCCAAGACAGCATTTATGACAATGTCAAGAAGTTTCAGCAGCAGAAGAGGGGAGCTAAGATATTATTAAAACAAGTTAAAGATCCAGAAAGATATGGAATAGCTGAAATTAAAGGAAATACAATCATTGGTATAGAAGAGAAACCTCAAAATCCCAAAAGTAATTATTGTGTAACAGGAATATATATGTACGACCATAGGGTGTTTGAAGCAATAAAAACTTTGAAGCCTTCAAATAGAGGGGAACTTGAAATTACTGATGTTAATAATTGGTATGTAAAGGAAGGTACTTTGACCTATGACATCTTAAAGGGCTGGTGGACAGATGCAGGAACCTTTCATTCCCTTCTAAATGCCAGTAGCTTAGCTAGTGAAATGGATTTGGATATTTTATTGGGTAGAGAAAATGTAAAAAAGGAAGCTGACTTTTAATTATTGGGGGTTAAATAGTGAAGACCTATTTAGTAACTGGAGGAGCCGGTTTTATTGGCTCAAACTTTATTTTATATATGCTAAAAATGTATGATGCTATAAAAATAATTAATATAGATAAATTAACCTACGCTGGAAATCTTGAAAATCTGAAGGAAGTAGAAAACAATGCAAATCATATATTTGCGAAAGTTGACATTTGTGATAAAGAAGCACTGATGAAAATATTTGAAGAATACAGGATTGACTATGTTGTAAATTTTGCTGCAGAAAGTCATGTAGACAGAAGTATTCATGACCCAGAAGTATTTATAAAAACCAATGTTTTAGGAACACAAAATTTACTAGATGCAGCTAAAAAAGCTTGGGAGACAAGAGCTGGTTTTGATAGGCGAAAGAAATTTATACAGATTTCAACAGATGAGGTATATGGCTCATTAGGGGACACAGGGTACTTTATAGAAAATACCGCCTTAGACCCCCATAGTCCCTATGCAGCAAGTAAAGCAGCGGCAGATTTACTTGTTAAGTCATATTATGATACCTATAGAATGCCTGTAAATATTACTAGATGCTCAAACAACTACGGACCGTATCAATTTCCAGAAAAGTTGATACCCCTTATTATAAACAACTGTCTTAACAAAAAAACATTGCCTATATATGGAGATGGACTGAATATTAGAGACTGGC
Source organism: Clostridium aceticum (assembly GCF_001042715.1). NCBI lineage: Bacteria > Bacillati > Bacillota > Clostridia > Peptostreptococcales > Natronincolaceae > Andreesenella > Andreesenella acetica. The sequence continues at coordinate 1,847,841 of NZ_CP009687.1, forward strand.
TTTATGTTGAGGATCATTGTAGGGCAATAGATAAAGTAATTAACAAAGGCTTAATAGGAGAAGTGTATAATGTAGGAGGTCACAATGAAAGAACAAATATCCAAATCGTAAAAACTATCATAAACTATATGTCTGAGAACCTTGATAAAAGCATAAGTGAAGACTTAATAAGATATGTAGAAGATAGAAAAGGACACGATAGAAGATATGGTATTGATCCTACTAAGATAAAAGAAGCGTTAGGCTGGGAACCGACAACTTTATTTGAAGAAGGAATTAAAAAAACAATTCATTGGTATACAAAAAATAAAGCATGGCTTGATGGTGTGGTTTCTGGAGAATATGCTAATTATTTTAAAAAGATGTATGAAGATTCTTAGGGGGGACAGTATGGGAAACTTTATATTTATTGAAACACCTATTGAAGGGTTATATATCATAGAACAAAGGTTGTTTGAAGATAGCCGAGGCTATTTTATGGAGACTTATAATCATAAAGAATTCACAAAAGCTGGAATAGATAGGATATTTGTACAGGATAACCAATCAAAATCTCAAAATGGTGTTCTTAGAGGACTTCATTTTCAAAAAAAATATCCTCAGGGTAAGTTAGTTAGGGTGATAAAAGGTGAGGTTTTCGATGTTGCCGTGGATTTAAGAAAAACTTCAAAAACCCTTGGTCAGTGGTATGGATGTATATTAAATGAAGAAAATAAAAGGCAGTTTTATATACCAGAAGGCTTCGCTCATGGTTTTTTAGTACTTTCAGAGACGGCAGAATTTGCCTATAAATGTACGGAGTTTTATCATCCTGAAGATGAAGAGGGGATTATCTGGAATGATGCAGATATAAAGATTGAATGGCCTTTAGATAAAATTCATGAGGTAATACAATCTGATAAGGATAAGAACTGGGGAACACTTCAGAATTATTTAAGATAATAATAAGCAACAGTAAAATTTGATAAAAAAATAATGGATAACAAAATGTACTAAGCTACACAAAAACATTTTAAACAGGTAGCTTAGTACATTAATTTTTTTAAACCTTTGACAGTAAATTTTTGATTAATACATCTAAATTTTTATTTTTAGGGTAGATGATCCCTAGGCCGCGACATTTTTTTGTCATTTGAAAAGAAAGACCACAGTTTGTTTCTTTTAGGAAGTCTTCAACAGCAGTTAAGACCCCATTCCGTTGCTTCCCTTCATAAATCGCATTGTTGAGCTTTGCATTCAATCCTCCTTCTTTTAATAAATCACTTTGACCTTCTTTCATGCCTGCCTTTTTATAGGGATGGCGAAATTTTTTTGGGATGTTTTCTGGACTATAATATAAATCTCTTCTGGCATAGGGCCAAGCCACATCATGTAAAAAAACAATTGGAAAAGCTTTATTTATACTAGATTTTTCTATGAGTTTAAGCTCATTATAAACGGTGTACCAATTATGATCCCCATCGATAAGAACAATATCGTAATCCTTAAGGAGGGGTAAAGCATTTAAGCTGATATCCTTGTAAAAGTCAAAACGATCCTTATAGTGTGCTTTGAGATCATCTGTACTAAACAAAGGTTTAGGGTCTATTGCTGAAAGCTGTATATTTTTTTTTGCTCCAAACCTTAAAATTTTTTTTGTATTTACACCACGAGCACATCCTATTTCTACAATGTGCTTAGCACTACTTTTTTCAACAATTGGCTGGATAATTTTATCCCAAAACCTATTCAAAATAATCACGCTCCTTAAAAGACCTTATTTGTAGTTTTGCTGATCTAACTTTATTGCTAATACAAAAGTATGTCAGAAAATTATTAATGTTACTTTTTAAAATACAAACCTATTAGGGATCAATAAGGCAAAGGCACATCCTATAGATTCAAACATATATTATAGTAAAAATATGGGATACAAGGAGATGCTATTTCAAAGGAAGGGAGGCGAAATAGTTTTGAATAATAAGGTAAAGTATCCTCAAATAAGTATAATTATTTGTATTCATAATGCTTTAGAGGATGTTAAAGAATGTTTAAGCTCGCTTTATGCAAAGAAAACAATTAATTTTGATTTAATTATAGTAGATGATGGGAGTAATAAAGAGACGAAGAAATTTTTATCTCAATTTATTAAAAATAAGCCGGTGAGGCTGATTACCCATAAAGAAAGCAAAGGATATACTGTATCTGCAAACGAAGGGTTAAAGGCTGCTACAGGGGAGTTTTTACTGTTATTAAATAGTGACACGATTGTAACGAAGGGATGGTTAGAAAAGTTAATAGAATGTATCACAACAACGCCAAAAACAGGAATTGTTGGACCTTTATCAAATTCAGCCGGATGGCAGACGGTTCCTGATATGAAAGATTGGTTGACAAATAAACTGCCCAAAGGAATTGATTTAGAAACAATGAGTTCAATTGTTCAATCGGTATCTCTTAAAAAATTTCCGAAAGTTCCCCTTGTCAATGGCTTCTGTTTTATGATTAAACGGGAAGTCATTCATAAAATAGGATATCTAGATGAGGCTAGATTTCCTATAGGATATGGTGAAGAAGATGATTATTGTATTAGGGCAGGGACGGTTGGGTACGAATTAAGAATTGCAGATCATTGTTATATTTACCACAAAAAATCAAAAAGTTTTACCTTAGAAAGACGAAAACAAATTAGTAGAAGGGCTGGACATATACTGAGGGAGAAACATGGAGCTAGTGTTGTAGCAGAGTATGTACAGAAAACTAGAAATAATAAAGATATTTCAACGCTTCGTCAAAGGATAAAATTGAAATTAGATAAAAACAAGTAGATAGAAGGTATAAAATGATTTTTCGGAGTGATTATAACTATGGCTAAAAATAAAATTGCAGTTTATACGGCTATTACTGGAAAATATGAAAAATTAAAGGAACCAAGATTTGTGTCAAAAAAATGTGATTATATTTGTTTTACTGACGATAAAAGTATGAAATCAAACATATGGGAGATACGAAAAATAAAAAATCCTTCTGATCATCTAATTAAAACAGCAAGAAGATATAAAATATTGCCACACTTATATCTGCCAGATTATGAATATAGTATTTGGGTGGATGGAAGTATGTTGATTATAGGAGATCTCAACAAATTGCTAAAAAAAGAATTAGATAATGAAAAAATGGCTTTTTTCAAACATCCAACAAGAGACTGCCTCTATGATGAAGCAAGAGTATGCTCTAGAAAAAAAGATAATCCAAAAATAATTTCAAAACAAATAGAAAGATATAAATTAGCTGGTTATAAAAAAAACCAAGGTTTAATTGCAAGTGGCGTAATCATGAGGAAGCATAATGAGGCTGAAGTAAAAAAGTTAATGAAGGCTTGGTGGAATGAAGTAGCTTCCTTCAGCATAAGAGACCAAATAAGTTTCAATTATGTTGCGTGGAAGAATAAAGCCAGTTATAAAATTATTCAAAAAAATATTTTTCATAATGAATATTTTACACGGACAGTTACAGGGAGAAAAAGAAAAAAAAACTAGTGAGTTAGTAACATATTTTTATCTCCTGAATAGATTGTAGTGAAAAGAGGGGAGGACAATGGTCTCTTTTCAAATCAGAAAAATAAATTTAAGAAGGAGGAAAATAAAATGGCAATTTATAGATTTATCAGTAATGATACAGACACTTATTTTAAAGATCCAGCAGATCCAGCATTTGATCCAGGGGATACAGCAGTAGAAGTGACAAATCCTTTTAATCTTTGGCCTCAAATCACCAATCCAGCCCTAGCAGATCAACCTGAATATGTTTGGTCAGAGGACCCGGTAAGCCCTGCAAGTGCTGAACTTGGTGAGATAGTAGATTTTGGCCAAGCAGCAGAATCGGATGGATTAGCCGTAGCCTTAGATCTAGATTTTACTATACCAGTCTATTTAACTGTTTTTGCTGACAATGCTTTTGAAGGAACATTAAGAGTTCAAGGGCTAGATCTGCTAGGTGTCGTAATTTTTGAAGATGAAATTCCAATTAGTGGTGGTACTTTTGATATAAACACAGGATTATCGCCAAATGATGACTGGAGAATCATTTACCAGTTTTCTGATGAGGTAGTCGCTCCTGTAGTACTTCCCATTGGTACTACGATAAGATTTGATCTAAATATTACAGCAATGAACTATGCACAAACTGATGGTACCCCTGAAACCAACCCAGCTGCTATTCAGTATTTGTTAGAGTTATCAGATTTACCAGCTGGACTTACTTTTACTCCTGATGTACCAGAGGTAATAGCAGCCCCATAAAACTAGAAAACCTCACTTTTATGTGAGGTTTTCTTTTGGATGAAAACTTCTGTTGAGCCAAGGTGTTGCAACGCAGTGCGTTAACAGCTTCTGTTAACATTATATTTTAAGCTGAATATAATAAATTAGCATTATGATTAGTTACAATTTAAAGAAGTAAAGGAGCGAAATATATTTATGAAATTAAAAATAAATGGTGGTTTATATGAAATTAGAAAAACTGGCAAACCAGGAGATAAAAAGTTTACTTATACGAATGTAAAAAAAGTTACTCATACTAACCAAAAAAAGTGTATTCATAGTACTATGAGTAAAGCTATTCATACGAATACAAAAAAAAATACCAAAGACAGACAAAAAATATGCTTTATAATATGTGTTAACGATAAAAGAAAATATGAGAAGGCATTAGAACATATAAACGCACTAAAAGTTCCTGACGGATATAAAATAGAAAAAATCACAATAAGTGATGCTAAGTATCTTACAGAAGCATATAACCGAGCTATGAAAAAAACAAACGCAAAATATAAAGTATATATGCATCAAGACGTGTATATCACTAATCCGAATTTTATCTATGATGTCATCAGTGTTTTTGAAAAAAATAATAAAATAGGCATGTTGGGGGTTGCTGGAGCAAAAACTATTCCCTCCAATGGTTTGCTGCATCAATCAAAGCATAAGTATGGAAATTTAATTCATATACCACATCTTGATGGTAAGCAGCTGCCTTGGAAGTTTGGAAACTTCAGGGATAGATATGAAACTGTGAAGGCAATAGATGGATTAATGATGATTACCCAGCATGATATATCTTGGAGAGAAGATATTTTTACTGGATGGCATTTTTATGATGTCTCACAGAGTTTGGAGTTTACTAAGGCTGGCTATAAGGTAGCAGTCCCCAAAATGGAAACGATATGGTGTATACATGATTGTCCTAAAAGTGAAAAGGAAAGACATAAAAACTATGATAAATATAGAAAAGTTTTTGTAAATGAGTATGGAAGATATTTGGATTAGGTATTTAGGAGGACAATAGCACACTTATTAAAAAAAGCGATAATCAGGATGTGATAGGAAATGATAAAAGAAGAAAGCTTGTTATCAGCAGATGAAGTCACTGAAAAGATGTATACAGCTTATAGAAAAAAACAAGGATTGTCTATTGTTAGACTTGGAGATGGTGAAGCTTTAGCTTTAGCTCAAGAAGTAGTATTGAGTTGTGATGAAATAAAAAAGAGGAAATGGCTGCCTTACGCTGGGTTAACTGTACCAGATCTAAAGTCTAGAGATGAACTTGCTGCTTCAGTGAAGAGAGCAGATATTGTTGGAGTAGCAATGAATCAATTACCAGACTTTACCCCCCTATTGCTAAAAGGTTTTGAGGCGCATCATATAGATATTAAGCAAATGACACTGACAAATGCATGTATTAATTATTTTTTAATGGAAAACCAAAGGTTCAAAAAGTTTTTATTGCAAAATCCTAAGCCGAGGGTTTTTCTTATAGGAAATAAGGTAGATAGATTATTGCCTTTTTTAACGAAAGAGGGTGTAAGAGTAGTGGGCTTACTTAAAGCTGTGAGAGGTTTGAAGGACTGTTCTAAAATAGTAAAGCTCACTTCCTTGTATCGTGACCGCTTTGATGTTGTGTTGGTTTCAGCGGGGATTCCTGCGGTGATTATAAGCGAAAGAATTGCTAAAGAATATAATGTCATTGCATTGGATTTTGGTCATGCGGCGGACTTGATTATTAAGAGAAAATATTTTTAACCTAGTTTAATAAAAAGACCATCTCTAAATATAAAAAATGAACCTCTGAAAAAGAGGTTTTTTTGTTGTAAGATGAGTCAATAATTAGCTTTTTTATTTTTTAATAGATAAACCTGAGCCTCAATTAAAATTTCTAGTAATAATACATTGAATTCTATGTCTAAATATTCTAAAATAGTTTTTGTATAGCTTATTGCCAGATGTTTTTTTTCTTCATTTGAGATGGTTTTTTCTGTTTGCTCTATAAATAGAACAACTCTATTGACAAGAATTTCAACTTTTTCCACATCTTTGTTATTGATGGTTTTAGTAAGGACTGGAGCTACAACAAAGATAAATATGACTGTAAGAAAAGTAATCATAATAAAAAGTATTAAATCAATCATTAGAAAATTCACCTCCTATAAAATATTTTATTTATAAGAATATAAAAGGTGCAGAAATGTGGCATATTATTAGACAAAAAGTAAAAAAAAATATTTTTTTTCATAAATTTGGCGATTTTATTTTTGTAATCTTGACAAAATTACTAGGATATACTATAATCAAATTAAACTCCAATCATTTTACTTGGAATTCAGGGAGGTAGTTAGTTTGAAGCTTTCAACGAAAGGAAGATACGGATTAAAGGCAATGTTTGACTTAGCGCTTCACTATGGTGATGGTCCTATTGCGTTAAAACATATTGCAGAAAGACAAGAAATATCTGACCACTATTTAGAGCAGTTGGTGGCTATTTTAAGGAAAGCTGGTCTAGTGAAAAGTGTACGTGGGGCACAAGGTGGATATATGTTAGCTAGTGAGCCTAGAAATATTACTGTAGGGGATATCATTAGAACATTGGAGGGTCCTTTAGCTCCTTCTGACTGTGTGATGGAGGAGGAACCAAAAAACTGTGAAAAAGCTAATTACTGTGCTACAAAAATGGTGTGGGAAAGAATTAGAGATAGTGTAAATGAAGTGATCGATTCTATCTCACTGGAGGATATGTTAGAAGATCATAATAAAATTAAAAATAAAGACAATTATATGTTTTATATATAAAAAAATAAAGTGAATTATATAAGTAAATTATTATATATTTAAGGAGAGGATCACATGAAGGTTTACTTAGACTATGCTGCTACAACACCAGTAAAAAAAGAAGTTTTAGAAGAAATGTTACCTTATTTTAATCAACACTTTGGCAATCCATCAAGCATTCATTCTTTTGGAAGAGAAAGTAAAAAAGCTGTAGATTCAGCTAGAGATAAAGTTGCCAAATCCCTAGGTGCAAAGCCTGAAGAAATATACTTTACAGGTAGTGGATCTGAAGCAGATAATTGGGCAGTTAAAGGGGTTGCCTATGCTTTAAAAAACAAAGGAAACCATATCATTACTTCTAAAATTGAACATCATGCGGTATTACACACCTGCGAATACTTAGAAAAAGAAGGATTTGAGGTTACCTACTTAGATGTTGATCAGGATGGCCTTGTTAGTCTACAAGATTTAAAAAATGCCATCAAAGAGAATACTATACTGATAACTATTATGTATGCCAACAATGAAATTGGAACAATACAACCAATCAAAGAAATGGCCAGTATAGCCAAAGAAAAATCTATCATTTTTCATACAGACGCCGTACAAGCATATGGGACTATCGAAATGAATGTAGAAGAGTTAGGAGCCGACTTAATATCTATTTCTGCCCATAAAATTTACGGCCCAAAAGGAGTAGGCGCTTTATATATTAAAAAAGGCATAAGGCTTCATCAATTAATGCATGGGGGTGGCCAAGAAAAGAAAAGAAGAGCTGGCACCGAAAATCTGCCGGGCATCGTTGGATTTGGTAAAGCAGCAGAATTGGCCCATGAAAATATAAAAGAACATAATGAGCACTTGACACAGCTAAGGGACCAATTAATTCGCAAACTAACTGGTAAAATACCTTATACCCGATTAAATGGTCATCCGACAAAAAGACTTCCTGGCAATGTAAATGTATCCTTTGAATTTATTGAAGGAGAATCACTACTGTTAAGTCTTGATATGCTTGGAATTGCTGGTTCTAGTGGTTCTGCCTGTACATCGGGTTCTTTAGATCCTTCTCATGTTTTAATGGCTATAGGACTTTCTCATGAGATCGCCCATGGTTCATTAAGATTATCTTTAGGGTATCTTACCACACAGGAAGAAATTGATTATGTTGTTGAAAAGTTACCGCCAGTTGTAGCAAGATTAAGAGAAATGTCACCGCTATATGAAAAAGTAAAGGGGGAAGCGAAAAGTGTATAGTGATAAAGTAATGGAACATTTTATGAATCCTAGAAATGTAGGAGAGATAGAGAATCCAGATGCAGTAGGTCAGGTGGGAAACCCGAAATGTGGAGATATTATGAAAATATATTTAAAAATAGAAGATGGCGTTATTACAGATGTCAAGTTTAAAACCTTTGGCTGTGGTTCTGCAATAGCTACCTCTAGTATAGCTACAGAAATGATAAAAGGAAAAAGCATCAAAGAAGCTCTTCGACTAACAAATAGTGCTGTGGCAGAGGCACTAGACGGGTTGCCAGCTGTAAAAATGCACTGTTCTGTTTTAGCAGAGCAGGCAGTGAAATCTGCTATTTACGATTATGCTACTAAGCATGATCTGCATTTTGAAGAACTAGAAGGTTTTGATCCTAACGAAGAGCATGATCATCATCATGATGAAGAAGAACAACATTGCTAAAGTAAAAGACCCGAGAGTTTTCTCGGGTTTATTCTTGTTAAAGTGTATGTGAGGTGAGAAGGTTGCAAAAAAACAAGAAAGTTCTTTTAGGAATGAGTGGCGGCGTAGATAGTTCTGTAGCTGCCTATCTATTGAAAAAACAGGGTTATGAAGTAATTGGTGTTACAATGCAGATATGGCAAGATGATGAAGAAGTCAACAAATCAGACGTTGGATGTTGTTCTTTATCTGCCGTTGAGGATGCTAGAAGGGTAGCGCATAAATTAGATATACCTTTCTATGTTATGAATTTTAAGGATGTTTTTAAGGAAAAGGTAATTCAATACTTTATAGACGAATATACAAAAGGTAGGACGCCAAATCCATGTATCGCATGTAACAAATATATTAAATTTGAAGAGTTTTTAAGAAGGGCTCTTCAATTAGATTGCTACTATGTGGCCACTGGTCATTATGCAAAGATAGAATATGATGAAGACACAAAAAAGTATCTGCTTAAAGAATCAGCTACTGATGAAAAAGATCAAACCTATGCTTTATACAATATGACACAGGAACAATTACAGCATACTTTGATGCCTTTAGGTTATTATAATAAGGATGAAATAAGAAAAATAGCAGAAGAATTAGAACTATCAGTAGCAACAAAGCCAGATAGTCAAGAGATTTGTTTTGTTCCAGATAACGATTATGGTAATTTTGTAGAGGAAAATAGCTCTAAAAAAGTTCTTGAAGGGGATTTTGTAGATCAAGAAGGTAATGTTTTAGGCAGACATAAAGGAATTATTTACTACACAATAGGTCAAAGAAAAGGGCTAGGAATTGCCTTAGGAAAGCCTGTCTATGTCACTGAAATTATACCAGCAACGAATCAAGTTGTACTAGGTGATGCTGAAGCTGTGTTTGGTAAAGAACTCATTGCTAATGAAGTGAATTTTATACCCTTTGAAACTCTAGAAGGTCCTCGTAGAGTAAAAGCCAAGGTTAGGTATAATAGTAAGGCAGCAGCAGCTACACTATATCCCTGTGGTGAAGAAGTACGAGTAGTTTTTGATGAAGCCCAAAGAGCAATTACTCCTGGGCAAGCAGTGGTATTTTACGAGGAAGATATTGTTGTAGGTGGAGGTACAATCATAAAAAAAATATAAGGTGCTATGTCTTATAGATAACCATAAAGTCTTATTAGGAAACAATGTTGATTCCGATAAGATTTTATGGTTTTTTTCTTTATTAGAAAACTATAACTGATTATACAGGTATTGGGGAGGTTTTTTTAACGAATTAGAGCAAAAATATATAGTAGACAATAATAGTTTCTACAAAAATGAGGGATTTTTATGATTAAAGGAAGTGAGTTTATTGGATTATGTATAAAAAATAAAAATAAAGAGATTATGGAATATAAGATCAAAGATCTAATATACACAAACAAAGGATCTAAGCTATTGGGATTTATACTAAAATCAAAAAAAGTCGCTGATAAGGATATAAAGGTACTACCTTTTAAGAAAATAAAAGAGATTCGGTCAGAAGGTCTTGTTATTTCTTCAGAAAAGGATATTGTATTTTCTCATCAAGTTCCAGAAATACAGGAAGCCTTAATAAAGCCTATAAAAACAGTAGGATTTCATATTTACAATCATTATGGAGAATTATTTGGTGTTGTAAAAGATACAGTTATAGAAAAAACAAGTGGAAGAGTACTCGCCCTAGTGATTAGCAAAGGCGTGATAGATGACTTTGTAGAAGGGTATTCTATCTTACCATTAGTACCTTATGTAGAATTTCAACAGGAAAGTATACTTCTTGGAGATCAGGAATTAAGCACCCTTTTTCTCGAAGGGGGAGGCTTGAAAAAATTGCTTGGTATAGAATAATTATAATAACAAAAAATAATAAAGAAATGTTAATGGGAAAACTCTTCCTAAATATAAAGGAGGGATTGTATGAGAAGAGATACAATGCTTAGCCTAGTAACTGGAGGAATTATAGGAGCAACGGTAGGAATTTATGCCGTATCCCACATGAATCCAAGAGAACAAAAAAGAATGATGAAACGTAGCAGAAAAATGATTAGTACAGCAGCTCATTTAATGAGTGGAATGAATATGTTTTAATATAAAAGCAGCTATTTAGCTGCTTTTATCATATAACTGATCTGCAAAAAATAAAGTCGATGTTTTAACATACAGGGTTGTGTGAATATACTATAATACATAGATCATTAGCGTTAACTTAAACCATAATTTGTTATCGTTACTCCAAGATCCTTCGCCACGCTCAGGATGACAGATCGAGGAAATTTTGGTAATAATTGTATTAAGTTAACACCTATGATACATAGATAAAATGACGGGGGATTTCGTATGGAAAATAGTGCTATTGAAATAATTTCTAGAAATGTAAAAATGATGGCAGAAGGAGCTGGCTTTACTGATTTCTTTCTATTTTTGATACAACTCACAGTACTAATACTATTGAGTTTCATTACCTATTACCTTATTCATATTGGAAATCAATATGTAGAAGGAAAAAATAAGGTAAACGTGGGTAAAAAGCAGATTTACAAATTTATATTTATGTTCATTATATTGTTATTAATAATTTTTTTATTTAGAATAAGAGGATTATTGTTTGAAATATTTGGACCATTTCTTTTTGCCATAGTCCTAGCCTATATATTAAACCCTATTGTACATTATTTGCAGAGAAAAGGAATAGAACGATTATGGGGCGTATTGTTGGTGTATTTAACTATTTTTCTTGTCTTATTTTTATTTTCCATCACTTTAATACCACGAATTTCTGAAGAAATAAAAAATCTGATTGAAGTGATGCCAAAGTATAGTAATACTACTTATGACCATTTATACGACCTATATTTGAAATATAATCACAACGTAGAAAGTTTGCCAGCAGAATTAGATGGGATAAAAAATTTATTAAGATTAAATATAGATAGAATTCAAGGTTTTGTCTTTGGGCTATTTACTTCTATCACCGATACATTATTGAATATATTTTCTAAAGTGATTGGATTAGTTCTCATACCGATTTTAACTTTCTACTTTTTAAAAGATGCTGATGGCTTTAAAAAAACCATGATTTTGCTTATTCCTAAATCCTTCAGACATGAGGTGCTTAATATAGCTAGAGATATTGATGAGGTCTTGGGGGGATTTATAAGAGGACAACTGACTGTAGCAGCCTTTGTAGGCATTTTAACTACAGGTGCTCTACTGGCTTTAAGAGTAGAGTTTGCAGTATTAGTGGGATTGATAGCAGGAGTCGCTAATATTATTCCTTATTTTGGACCTGTCATAGGAATCGTACCGGGAGTGATATTTGCTTTAATGGACGGACCAATGAAGGCTCTTTGGGTAATTGTTGCTTTTACCATCATTCAGCAGATTGAAAGTGGCATCATCGCACCAAAAATCGTAGGAAAAAGCGTAGGGATACATCCTGTTTTTGTCATTTTAGCCCTGATCATAGGGGGGAGGTTTTTTGGGGTGCTAGGCTTATTAATAGCTGTTCCCACCGCTGCTATAATAAAAGTCTTAGGAAGACATTTGCTGAATTATGTTGTTAAGTTTTAGGGATATATTGACAAAAAACGGGTTATTCTATATAATGCAAGTAAATTAAAAATTATATAGATAACCAATCTTATACCTTAACAAAATAAGCCCTCCTGCGGTTTCGGAAATGCATACGGTCTGCATTTTGTTAAACTTTGTAGTTGATTATCTATAAACAGCGATGATGAGAAGGAGTAATATTACTTGATGCTTACTAGAGAGGAGGTTCTTGGCTGGAAAACCTCTAGATAGAGTATATGAAGCAGTCTCTGAGCTATAATCTTGAAATAACTATAGTTAAATTAGAGATTATCGGTAAATCCGTTATCTTTTTCCTATGAGCGACCGTTTATACGGTAATTAGGGTGGTACCGCGAGAATACTCTCGTCCCTACTATGATATTGAAAAGTAAGGATGGGGGTTTTTTATTGTACAGATTTAAGGAGGAATTCATGTGGAAAAAAAAGGTTTAAACGAAATTAGACAACTGTTTTTAGATTTTTTTAAATCAAAGGATCATCTAGTAAGATCTAGTTATCCATTAGTACCTCAGAATGATAAAAGTTTGTTATTAATTAATGCAGGAATGGCACCTTTAAAACCATATTTTGCTGGAACAGAGGTCCCTCCTAATAAAAGAATGGCAACTTGTCAAAAGTGTATTCGTACAGGAGACATAGAAAATGTGGGACATACAGCACGACATGCTACCTTTTTTGAAATGTTAGGAAACTTTTCCTTTGGAGATTACTTTAAAGAGGAATCTATCTTATGGGGTTGGGAATTTGTTATCCAGCATCTAAAAATGCCAGAAGACAAACTATGGGCTTCTGTCTACTTGGATGATGATGAAGCTTATGAGATATGGAGTAAAAAAGTAGGAGTTTCAGAAGATAAAATTGTTAGACTAGGAAAAGAAGATAACTTTTGGGAAATCGGCGTAGGTCCCTGTGGTCCATGCTCAGAAATTTATTTTGATCGTGGGGAAAAGTATGGCTGTGGTAAAGCAGACTGTAAACCGGGTTGCGACTGTGACCGTTACGTTGAATTTTGGAATCATGTATTTACACAGTTTGATAAAGACGAGGCAGGCAACTATAATCTTCTACCTAATCCAAATATCGATACAGGTATGGGGCTGGAGAGAGTAGCTTGTATTATGCAGGATGTGGATTCTATCTTTGAAGTAGATACCATGAAATATATACTAGATCAGGCTTGCCAAATTACATCATCAACATACAATAAAGACGAAGCAACAAACATATCTCTTCGTATTATTACAGACCATATCCGTTCTGTTACCTTTATGGTGAGTGATGGTATTTTGCCAAGCAATGAAGGTAGAGGTTATGTTTTAAGAAGGTTATTAAGAAGAGCAGCACGACATGGAAAAATACTTGGTGTACAAAAAAGTTTCTTATATCAATTAGTGGATGCTGTAATAAAGATGTATGGTGAAATGTACACAGAACTACAAGAAAAAGAAGATTATATTAAGAGAGTAATCCAAGTAGAGGAAGAACGTTTTCAGGAAACGATTGATCAAGGTTTAGATATTTTAAATGAATATATCAAAAATCTACAAACGGCAAAAGAAAGTACATTAACAGGGGAACTGGCCTTCAAACTCTATGACACTTATGGATTTCCGCTAGACTTGACCAAAGAAATTTTAGAAGAAAAAGGATTACAGGTAGACCTTCAGGGCTTTGAAGAAGAAATGACAAAACAAAGAGAACGAGCTAGACAAGCTAGAGGCACAGGAGATACAGAGGGCTGGAAGGAAGATGTTTTTTCAAGCCTTAGCATGGATATTACTACAAACTTCAAAGGCTATGAAGAAACCAAAAATACAGGGAAAGTGTTAGCGATCGTTAAGGAAAATGCTATTGTAGATACTGCAAAAGAGGGAGAGGAAATTATTGTCATCCTAGATGAAACCACTTTTTACGGAGAAGGTGGAGGACAAATAGGGGACGTAGGTGTCATCTATAATGAGGTGTTTCAAGGCATCGTAACCGACACAAAAAAAGGAATCAATAATAGAATTCATCAAGCAGTCACCATCAAGGCAGGAACCTTGAAGGTGGGGGATGTGATCACTACAGAAGTAGAAGAAAAAACCAGAAAAAATACCGCTAGAAATCATACCGCAACCCATTTGTTACATAAGGCACTAAAGGAAGTAGTGGGGGAACATGTACAACAGGCAGGGTCCTTTGTGACATCAGAAAGACTAAGGTTTGACTTTACTCACTTTGAAGGTCTAAAAACTGAGGAAATAAAAGAAATAGAAGAAAAAATCAACCAACAAATCATGGCTGGATTACAAGTCGGCGTTTTAGAAACCACTCCTAAAGAAGCAAAAGCAATGGGAGCAGAAGCTTTGTTTGGAGAAAAATATGGTGAAACCGTAAGGGTTGTGAAGGTAGGAGACTACAGCATCGAATTATGTGGAGGTACCCACATAAAAAACAGCAGTGAGATAGGCATGTTCTTCATCCTCAGTGAGGGGGGCGTGGCCTCTGGTGTAAGAAGAATAGAGGCAGTTACTGGTGCAGAGGCATATAGATTTGTTAAAAACCAGCAAAACACCCTACAAAAAGCTGCTGAGTTGTTGAAAACCTCACCAAGTAATATGGTTAGCCGTCTAGAGACCTTTGTTGTAGAGACCAAAGAAAAAGATCGTGAAATCAGTAGGTTAAAGGCACAATTAGCTACAGGAGCTGTAGATGAGCTGTTGGAAAAGGTAAAAATTATCCAAGATACAAAAGTAATTGTTACTAAGGTAGATGTTGAAGGCGTAGAAGATTTAAGAAAGTTAGGAGATACCTTAAAAGAAAAAATACAGTCAGGGGTTGTTTTACTAGCTTCTGAAGCAGAAGGTAAGGTAAGCTTTGTAGCTACTGCTACAAAGGATCTTTTAGGTAAAGGGGTACATGCAGGAAACCTTGTGAAGGAGGCGGCAAAAATCACCGGTGGTGGTGGTGGTGGAAGACCTGATATGGCTCAAGCTGGCGGTAAGAATCCAGAAAAAATAAAAGAAGCATTAGAAGCAGTAGAAGAATTATTAAAAAAGCAATTAAATGGATAAAATAATAGAGCATGGTTCCCATGCTCTATTATTTTACATAAACCACTTTTCAACATTTTCCAAATCTCATTGGAGGAAAGGATAGAGTATGATAAAATAGAATTAAATTAGGAAAGAGAGGGGAATATAAATGGGAGAAAAGTTTAATCTAACAATGAAATTTAATTTAGATAAAGAGAAGGAAAAACAGGTTCAGGAAATTATTATAAGCGTATATGAAGCTTTAGAAGAAAAAGGGTATAATCCCATTAATCAGTTTATAGGCTATATTTTATCAGGAGATCCAACCTATATTACGAATCATAGTAATGCCCGTAGTATTATTAGAAAAATTGAGCGTGATGAGTTATTGGAGGAACTGCTAAAAACATATTTAGAAAAAAATAGGAGCGAATAAGTTTGAAAATCAAAAAAGTATGGCTTTTTATGTTATTGACATCACTTATAACAATACATACCTACTATTCTACAGTCCATGGATTAGATTCTCAAAAAACCCCTAAAGTGGTCATGTTGGTGATAAATCGTGTGGATTTTCAGGATTTATACAACATGCCCAACATGAGAGTGCTTATCGAAGAGGGCAGTATAGGGTTGATGAATACAAGGGCTTCTGGCAGCCAAAATGATTTTAAATCCTATGGGACTTTGGGCTGGGGAACAAGGGCAGAAGCTGGGCAAAACACTTCTACCTTTCACCACCTAGAGGAGGACAACCTTGCTGTATACGAAAGAAGAATAGGAAAGATCGATGAAGATGAAGGAATTATCAATATTAATATTAATATGTTGATTCAACAGAATATAAGGGGGGAGTATGGTGCTTCCCCTGGTATTTTAGGAGATTTATTAAAACAACATAGTTATAAAACAGCATTGATAGGTAATAGCGATATAGATAATGATGTCTCAAGACCAGCAGGATTTATTCCTATGGATAGCAGAGGCTATATTGACTATGGAAATCTTGATAGAGAACTAATCATAGAGGATACACATCGCCCCTTTGGGATGAAAACCAACTATGATCAGTTGTTAGAAAGCTTTATAGAAGTATATGTTAAAGGAGATTTTATCGTTATAGAAACCGGTGACATCCACAGGCTAGAACGATACAAAAACTACTTAAGTAGTACAATGTATCAAGAACATAAAAAGAATATTTTGACTGAGATAGATGCCTTTGTCAGTAAAGTTTTTAATCATATAGATGGAAAACCTACTGTATTTATGTTGGTAACGCCATTTCCATCGGATGCTGCAGTACTGCGGGGAGAAAGACTAACACCAGTGGTGATTTATGATGGGGTGAATAAAGGACTTTTATGGTCGGGAACTACTCGCAGAGAAGGAATTGTTGGTAATGTGGACATTGCACCTACAATTCTGTCTTATTTCCATATACCTCCATCTAACATGGTTGGTAGAGGAATGTCAACAGTGGAAGCTACAGATACCCTGGATTATATTTTGAAATTAAATAACCGAGTAGTAAATACTTCCCAACAAAGATATAGAATCCTCTATAGCTTTGCTATTTATGAAATGATTACTTCTGCTATTGCACTATTGGCGATTATTTTTACAAAAAAAATAGCTTCTAAGTGGTATATTCCTATATCATTAGGACTATTAAGTAATATTGTAGCACCTTTTACTTTGCTAATACTTCCGATATTTGGCCCATTGAGTATTGTTAATAATTATATCTTATTCGTCCTCTGTACTGCTTTTTTTACTTGTATACTATACTTTTTGGGGAGAAAGAAGCCTCTAAATATAATACTCTGGGCTTCTCTATTGTTGGTTATGGGATTGATGTTAGATATTGTCACAGGGCAAAACCTCATTAAAAACTCAGTTTTAGGATATGATCCAATCATCGGAGCACGTTATTATGGCGTTGGCAATGAATATATGGGGGTATTTATTGGTGGTATTTTAATTTTCACCGCAACTTTGATAGAACGATATTCTGTCAACAGATACTTTGTGATGATATTTTATTTAATAACAACCATCATTATAGCTTTCCCAACCTTTGGCGCAAATGTTGGTGGGACAATTACTGCTGTTTTCGCCTTTTTATTTACTTCCGTTAGATTGTTAAATAAAAAAATAAGCTTTAAAAAGTTGCTTTATATATTTACTGCTGTTATTATAGTAGTTGCTGCTATGGCCACAATTGACTTATTTTTTATTGAAAATCAAAGTCATTTAGCTTCAGCAGTAGAGCAGATTTTTTCCACTGGTCCTATTATAATTTATCAAATTATTGCCAGAAAAATTGCCATGAATATAAGGGTGATGGGGGTAACTGTATGGAGTAAAGTTCTATTAAGTGCCATCGTAATCCTTGGGATATTATTTTATAGGCCTGTAGGCGTTATTAAAAAAGTTACTACCACCTATCCTAGTCTAGCTATAGGTTGGAGTGGTATTATTGTAGCAGGTATCGTCGCCTTTGCGGTGAATGACTCTGGTGTAGTATCTGCAGCTACTGCCATTATATTTTTAACCACCACCATGCTATATTTGGTGATGAATTTATCGAATTAGGAGGCAAATATTGGAGAAAAAATTACTTGGAAATACTTCTTTATGGGTATCGAAACTCTGTTTTGGAAGCTTAACCATGGGACCCTTGCAAGCGGATAAATCGCCTGAAGAGGGGGGAAGATTGCTTTTACATGGATTAAGAAGAGGTATTAATTTTATTGATACAGCGGAACTTTATGAAACATATCCTCATATTAAAAATGCACTGAAGCATTGTCATAGAGAAGAATTAGTGATTGCAACCAAATCCTATGCATATTCGCAGGAAACAGCAGAAAAAAGTTTAGATAAAGCGTTGAAGGAAATGGATACGGAGTATATTGACATATTTTTGCTCCATGAACAAGAAAGCCAACATACCCTTAAAGGACATTGGGAGGCCTTTACTTACTTTATGAAGATGAAGGAGCAGGGATATATCAAAGCACTAGGCATCTCTACCCATACAGTTGCGGCGGTGGAGGCTTCCTTAAAGATCAAAGAAATAGAGGTTCTCCATCCTATTGTGAATATGGCGGGTTTAGGAATTCAAGATGGCACGATAGAAGAGATGCTATATTTTTTAGAGAAGGCTAAGGAAATGGGTAAAGGGATCTATGGTATGAAGCCTTTAGGTGGAGGAAATCTTTTAAAAAACTATAAAGACTGTTTAAACTTTGTACTAAATTTATCCTGTCTAGATGCCATTGCAGTAGGGATGCAAACGATAGAAGAAATTGATGACAATACAGCAGTTTTTGAGGGCAAAGAAATTGATGAGGAACTAATCAATAAGGTAAAAAATAAAAAAAGAAAACTAAAAATCGATTTTTGGTGTGAAGTATGTGGAAAGTGTGTTGAAACTTGTAGCCATAATGCACTAAAAATAACTGATGAAGGATTAGTGGTAGAAGATAAAAAGTGTGTTTTATGTGGATACTGTTCAAAAAGCTGTCCTCAGTTTTGTATCAAAGTAGTTTAGGAGGTGGATCGTATGGTTAGAATTATGGCATTAGATGTAGGTGACAAAAGAATAGGTGTAGCACTAAGTGACCTCATGGGGTGGACAGCCCAAGGCTTAGAGACCATTGAACGAAGCAATATAAAAAAAGATTTACAGAGAATTGAGGAGATTATCAATCAGCATCAAGTAGGGAAAGTTGTAATCGGTTTACCAAAAAACATGAATGGTACTTTAGGACCCCAGAGTGAAAAAGTGATAGAATTTACGGAAAGATTAAAAAAGCGAATCAATATAGAGTGTGTTTTTTGGGATGAAAGACTTACCACTGTAGCTGCTGAGAGGTCTTTAATAGAAGCAGATATGAGTAGGAAAAAAAGAAAAACTGTTATTGATAAAGTGGCGGCTACATATATTTTGCAAAATTACCTTGATAGTGTAAGTAAATAAGCGTTTTTCATAAAATATTTCATTAAAAAGATGGTTTTTTTCCCAAGGTTTAGTATATAATACATTTATGTGCTGTAAAAATAAAAGGAGGTTTTTAAAAAATGGCAGAAAATGAAAATATTGTAACATTAGTAGATGAAGAAGGTAAGGAGCAGGATTTTGAAATAATTATGACACTTGATGTAGAAGGGCAAGAGTAT
Organism: Clostridium aceticum; assembly: GCF_001042715.1. Taxonomy (NCBI): domain Bacteria; kingdom Bacillati; phylum Bacillota; class Clostridia; order Peptostreptococcales; family Natronincolaceae; genus Andreesenella; species Andreesenella acetica. Next base: position 1,867,447 of record NZ_CP009687.1, read on the forward strand.
GCAATCCTATTACCTCTTGATGCAGGAGAAGAGGAAGATGCATATATCTTTAAAATAATTCATGAAGCGAACGATGAGTATACTTTGGTGGCTATTGAAAATGATGAAGAGTATGAAAATGTTGTTGCAGCTTATGAAGCGATTTTAGATGAAGAAGGTATAGAGTAATAAGTAATAGATGGACTACTTAAAAGGTCCATCTATTCTTTTTATTAATAGAAAAGCTGGAAATGATGGCACCGATAAAACCTGAGGTAGCTAAAAAAGTAAAAATATAGTTACTTAACACAGAATCCATTGCCCTCAGTCCTATTCCAGACTTAAAAACAATTGGAGGCAAAGCTAATAAACGATCAAATCCTAATAAAAAGTATAACAAAATAATCGCCAAAATAGGTAATAACACGGTGCCTGTAGTGGAAAACAGAGGATATAGCAGTCTACTATAGTTGTTTACTCCTTTAATATATCCGATGATGCCACCTAATACTGAAAGAATTGGATATATATAAGCAGGATGAATAAATTCTCTGATTTCTGGCAAAAATTCAAGGGTTATAATAGATATTGTTATACCAAGAACAAAACCCAGAAACATGCCATGAACTAAGTTTAAAAAAAGGTTATAGGTTGACCTCAAAGTAATTACCCCCTGAAATATGAATATTTGTAAATATGGTAACAATATTACATAGCTTTAGTATAACTAAAGAAGGTGAAAATTATGAAAATAAATATTGAGGGAAATAAAATAGAGGGTACGTTTCACAAGCGTATAAATAGATTTATTGCAGAAATTTATATTAATGACAAAATAGAAATTGCCCATGTAGCTAATACTGGAAGAATGAAGGAGTTATTAATTCCTGGAGCTAAGGTAATATTAAGAAAAGTAAATGAATCCCATAGAAAAACCCAGTACGACCTACTTATGGCGTATAAAGACACTACACTGGTTTCTATTGATTCCAGACTCCCGAATCAATTGCTTCAACAAGCTTTTATGCATAAGAGTATCCCTTATTTCAAACAATATAATGATATAAGAAGAGAAGTGAATTTTGGTAAGAGCAAGTTGGATTTTTATATCTCCAATGAAAGAGAATCTGTGTTGATTGAAGCAAAGTGCGTAACATTAGTGAAGGAGGATGATCTCGCCTCTTTTCCAGATGCCCCCACTGATCGAGGTCGAAAGCATATTTTAGAACTAATAGAAGGAAAAAAACAAGGTTTTCGATCAGCAGTTTTTTTTATTGTTCAACGGGAGGATGCCAATAGGTTTACTCCAAATAAGGAAATGGATGAAGCCTTCTGTGAGGCAGTTTTACTAGCACAAAAAGCTGGTGTAGAATTTTATGCATATAACTGTGCTGTGACAACCCATTCTATAGCCTTAAAAGAAGAAATAAAAGTTTTTTTTAATTGATAAATGGAAATTCCACTAGAAATCGTTGACAAAAGAAGAATTATATACTATACTATTCTTGATAAGTGTTATTATTTGAGAAATGAAGGTGACATAATGGACAACCTAATAGAGGGGCTAAAAGATAAGCTGAAGGAAAAAGGATATAAGCTGACACCTCAGAGAAGGGCTACACTGGACGTTATCCTTGATAATCAAGGCAAACATTTAAATACAGAAGAAATTTATGGACTGGTAAAGGATAAGTGTCCAGAAATTGGCTTAGCTACTGTCTATAGAACATTACAACTATTAGATGAAATGCAAATTATATCTAAAATCAATTTAGATGATGGATGCAGTCGATATGAATTTAACACCCATGAGGATGACCATCAGCATCATCACCTTATTTGTCAAAATTGTGGTAATGTAATAGAAGTAGAAATAGACCTATTGGAGCAATTGGAAGAAGAAATAGAAAAAAATCATGATTTTGAAATCACAGATCATAAAGTTAAGTTTTTCGGTATTTGTTCTAAGTGTAGGTAGTCTTGCATATTCTGCAAGACTTTATCTATGTGCAATATTTTATAGATAACAAACTTTTAAAAGTTTTGCTTTTAGGTTAAAATACATATATCTATTATTAATCAGGGTCAATAATACGTTAGGGTATTTTTGCATAGAGCACCATTATGTTACAGGATATAGGTACGGGTAAAGCTCAATAATAAGTAAATAGAAATATACAAAGGGATAACAAAGGAGTGATGAATGTTGGGAAGAAAACCTACAAAGATTAGAATAATTCCTTTAGGCGGTCTAAAGGAAATTGGGAAAAATATGACAGTAATTGAATACAAAGATGAAATGATTATTGTGGATTGTGGCTTGAGTTTTCCTGAAGATGAAATGTTGGGAATAGATATTGTAATTCCTGATATAACATATGTCATGAAAAATAAAGACAAAGTAAAGGGAATCTTTTTGACCCATGGCCATGAAGATCATATTGGAGCCTTACCTTATGTATTAAAAAGAATCAATGTACCTGTATATGGAACACAGTTAACTTTGGGTTTAGTGGAAACAAAATTAAAGGAACATAAGATTACAGATGTTCATTTGCAGAGGGTGGAAGCTGGTACAACTACACAACTTGAAAGTTTTGAAGTAGAATTCATTCGCAGTAGTCATAGTATACCAGATGCTTGTGCTTTAGCCATTCATACCTCTCTAGGGGTGATTTTGCATACTGGAGACTTTAAAATAGATTATACCCCTATTGATGGACAATTGATTGATCTACAGAGAATTGCTGAACTGGGAAAAAAAGGCATCCTTCTAATGATGGCGGACAGTACCAATGTAGAGCGACCAGGGACGACGATGTCAGAAAGAAATGTAGGTATTACCTTTGAAAATATTTTTAGTAGTACAAAAAATAGGATCATCGTAGCTACCTTCGCCTCAAATGTTCATAGAGTACAACAGATTGTAAATGCTGCTTATAAGTATAACAGAAAAATTGTTATATCTGGCAGAAGCATGGTAAACGTTGTTTCAGTAGCACAAGAGTTGGGTACGTTAGTGATTCCAGAGGGCTTAATCATTGATGTTAATCATATTGACCAGTATGATGATCATGAGATTGTTATTATTACTACTGGAAGTCAAGGGGAAACAATGGCAGGATTATCAAGGATGGCTACCTCTGAGCATAGAAAATTAGATATTCGAGCAGGAGATACGGTCATTATCTCTGCTACTCCTATACCAGGAAATGAGAAGTTAGTAAGCAGAGTGATCAACCAACTGTTTGAAAAGGGAGCAGATGTTATTTATGAGAGCTTGGCAGATGTCCATGTTTCAGGACATGCTTGTCAAGAGGAGTTAAAACTAATGCATCGACTGGCCAATCCTAAATACTTCATACCGGTACATGGGGAGTTTAGACATTTGAAACAACATGCGAAACTGGCAGAAAACTTAGGGATGGATAGAGAAAACATATTTACGCTACAAAATGGTAATATCGTTGAAATTACAAAGGATTATGCTAAGTTGGCTGGAAATGTGCCGGCAGGACCTGTATTAGTAGATGGTTTAGGGGTTGGAGATGTAGGAAACATTGTTCTAAGGGATCGTAAACACTTGGCTGAAGACGGATTAATGGTAGTGGTGGTTACAATTTCTAAAGAAAATGGAAAAATTGTTGCAGGCCCCGATATTATATCAAGAGGCTTTGTCTATGTAAGAGAATCTGAAGTTCTTATGGATGAAGCACGACAAATTGTAAAGGCTGCTTTAGAACAATGTGAGCAGCAAAATATAAAGGAATGGGCAGTGCTCAAAAGCTCTATAAGAGATGCACTAAAGGATTTCCTATACGAGAAAACAAAACGTAGACCAATGATTTTACCAGTCATTATGGAAGTATAAAAAAAATCCATCATCTTATAAAGAGATGATGGATTTTGCTATAAAGATAAAGGACAGGGGGAGCGGTATGAATATTTTACTTTACCTAGCAATATTAATATTAGGGGCAATAATAGGATATAAAAATATATTAGGTGATTTTATATCTGAAAAAATAGGAATCATTCAGAATTATGCTTTACTTTTTTTATTGTTTATTATGGGGATTAGTATAGGGATTGATGAAAATGTTATACGATATTTTGGTGTGATTGGATACCAATCTGTTATCTTGGCGGTTTTTTCAATCGTGGGTAGTATCCTAGCGGTAAAGCTTATAGCAAAGAAAGTACTATAGCAGGAAGAAGGTGTAAAGGATGACGTTTAAAATCATGCTGTCTGTAGTACTGGGAATTGCGTTGGGAGTCTCGGTTTTTCCACAAAATATGGAAATCTACATGGGAACAATGATTGATATAGGATTATGCCTACTGCTTTTTTTTGTAGGTATAGATATAGGGAAACAGGGAGATCTTTTTAAGAAGATCAAGAAAATAGGCTTCAAGGTGCTATGGGTGCCCTTTATGGTAGCCATTGGCAGTATTACAGGAACCATCTTTGGTGGAATACTCCTAAAAATACCCATCAATCAAGCAGCAGCAATTGGTGCAGGATTTGGCTGGTATTCTTTATCCGCCATAGAATTATCTAAGCATAGTGCAGAATTAGGGGCTTTGGCCTTCATTACAAATGTTTCTAGGGAAGTCATTGCTATTATCAGTATACCTTTTATTGCAAAGTATATTGGTAAACTAGAGGCCATCGCACCAGCAGGGGCTACAGCGATGGATACAACGCTGCCTATCATAGCAAAATCTACTGACGGCAATGTTGCAATGATCTCCTTTCTTACGGGCGTGGTATTATCTGCTTTGGTGCCTATTCTTGTGCCTACGTTTATGATGGTGCTGAAATAAAGAACTTCTTTAAGTAAAGCGTCTATAGGGGAACCGGAAGAACTTTGGCAAATGCAAAGTTCATTTAAATCATATGTATCAAATGTCTGTATAACTTAAGCAAGAAAATTATAGGAGGTTAAAGTCATGAATGTATATGATTGTGCTCATCAATTGGCAAGGGGATTAAAGGAAAGCAGGGAGTATCAAGAATATAAAGATTTAGAAAGAAAAGTGAAGACAACTCCTCAGTGTAAAGCTATGGTAGATGACTTTAGAAAACGCCAGTTACAGGTTCAAGGGCAACAAATGATGAAGCAACAGGTAGACGAAAATACCCTAAAGGAATTACAAAGTCTTCATCATGTTTTGATGCAAAACCCACTTGTTGCGGAATTTATGCATGCTGAATTCAAACTGTCTCAGATGATGTCAGATGTTTATAAAATATTAGGGGAAGCTTTAGATTTGGATATTAGTGGTTTGGAGTAACTATTATGTATACCGTTGGACAAGTTTGTAAAGGATTTGGTATTTCAAGAAGTGCACTTCTATATTCTGATTCTATTGGACTAGTAAAGTCCAATATTAATGGGATTTACTATCTTGTATCAGCTTTTTTTGAAGGCTTTATGACTATTCCCCTTATGCCTTAAGTTAACGCCAATGACTATTATATAAGTTGAGCAGCTAAACGAGTCATTGACAAAGGTGGTCTATGATGATAGACTAAAAAATATAAGGTCTATGTTAATAGACTAGAGGAGGAATACTATGGATAAATTTAGCCTTTGCGAAAGCGAATACCGTTTTGCAAGCATTGTTTGGGAAAATGAGCCAGTCAGCTCTGGAGAACTTGTAGGACTTTGCAATGAGAAGCTTGGCTGGAAAAAGTCTACAACCTACACCGTTTTAAAAAAGCTATGTGACAGGGAAATATTTAAAAATGAAAATGCCATTGTTAGTGCTATTGTTAAACAGGAGCAGGTACAGAAGTTTGAAAGCCAAAAATTTTTAGACAAAACCTTTAATGGCTCATTGCCTCGATTTATTGCTAGTTTTATGAGTGGAAAAAAACTGTCAAAGACTGAGGCAGATGTGCTTAAAAAGTTAATAGACAGTTATAAGGAGGAGTAACCTATGGCTTCCTTTTTGCAAGAATTATTTTTAAGCATACTTAATATGAGCATTACTGCAAGCTATGTTATTTTATTTGTTATAGTTGGGAGACTATTTCTAAAAAAAGCACCTAAGATTTTTTCCTATGCTTCATGGGCAGTTGTGCTGTTTAGGCTTATATCTCCGTTTTCTTTTTCCTCTGCTTTTAGTCTTTTAAAAGTGGGCACCTCAAGTTTTGGGAAAATGGAGTATATCCCTTCCAATATTGGCATGATGGCAGAACCCCAAATAGATCTTGGGATAAGTGGTTTAAATACTATTATCAGTAATTCTTTACCTGCAGCAACACCATATGCTAGTATAAACCCTACCCAGATAATCCTATTGAGTCTTTCAATTATATGGATACTTGGTGTATTAGGACTGATGACCTACAGCCTTATATCTTACTTAATATTAAAACACAAAGTTGGCATGGCGGTACTTCTGCAAGACAATGTTTTTGAGTGTGAAAATATTTCTTCGCCTTTTGTATTAGGCATCGTAAATCCTAAGATTTATTTACCCATAGGACTTTCGGAAGCGGAAAAAAGTTATATTTTAAAACATGAACAAATTCATATCAAACGATTTGATTATTTGATCAAGCCTTTTGCATTTTTAGCACTTTGTGTTCATTGGTTTAATCCTTTTGTATGGCTTAGCTTCGTGTTGATGAGCCACGATATGGAAATGGCTTGCGATGAACAGGTCATCAAGGAACTTGGTACAGATATCAAGACAGATTATAGCACATCTATACTATCTTTGGCAGTAAACAAAAAGATGATAAATGGAAGCCCTCTTGCCTTTGGAGAAATAGGGGCAAAGGGGCGCATTAAAAACGTATTAAACTATAAACGCTCTACCTTTTGGGTAATTATTATGGCAGTTATCGTAGTAATAATCACGGGTATTGGGCTGGCTTCGAACCCTACCGCTTCTACCTACTATAATAAAGAAAAAATTCATATGGCTGAAACTTGGGCAGAGGCTTTGAATATAAGAAATGGCAAATTACGCTACGAAATTATGTCTGAAAGTATGAAAGAAAAATTTGTTACAGAGCAAAAAGAAGGTTCTGACAGCGACGAATGGAATTATAGTATTGGCTATTCCAGTCCGTGGGTTGTCAATTATGAGATTGATGTGGAAGGAGATACTGCAAACATCACGTATCATTTAACTGATAGCACTGGAGAAATATATGAGAAAATCGAGATAATTACTTTTGGTAAAGAAAACAATCAGCTTGTAATAATAGACGCAAGGGAAAAATTTGCCCAGTGGGAAAAAGTCCGCTACTTTGCACCAACTGCAAAGCAGGCCATGGAGGTTTATAGGAAAGCACTTCTTGAAAGCGATTATCTTACAATTCTTTCCCTTGTTCATACAGCGAATTTTGATCCTATAGGACAGGAAATCTGGGATACGATAAAAATCAACAGTGTAAAAGTGGTTAGTGAGGATATACGTGAAAATAAAGCTTGCTATGAGTTAGAACTAGATATTAAGGATGGAGGAAATTCTGCTTTTGAGATAGGGATTTTTCCTCGATGGTTATGGCTTGTAAAGGGTGAGTTGGGCTGGTATGTAGAAGGTCTCATGACAAGTGGAGAACCTGATGCTAGTTGGTGGAGTTTAGAACTTTAGGACTGATTTTGGAGGATACTGTATGAAAAGAAAAACAATTGGGGTTATCTCAGATACCCACGGACTTTTACGACCCGAAGCGGTAAAAATTCTTAAAAATTCAGAGATGATTATACATGCAGGAGATATTGGCAATGTACAGATCCTTGAGGGACTACAAAAAATTGCACAAGTAGTTGCAGTCCGTGGAAATTGTGATAAAGGCAGCTGGGCGAAGGAGTTTGCCGAAACAAAAATTGTAGAAATCCAAAACATTCATTTATATGTACTTCATGATGTAAAGAACATGGACCTTGATCCTAGTGTAGCAGGATTCAAAGCAGTTATAAGTGGTCACTCCCATAAACCATTGGTGACTTATTCTAACGGTATTCTTTATCTAAACCCTGGTAGTGCAGGACCTCGTCGATTTAAGTTGCCGCTTAGTGTAGCAAGATTATATGTAGATACAGTTTCTGTAGAGGCAGAAATAATTCGGTTAGATATCTAATAAGGAAAAAATAATCAAAAGGCTTATTCCGTAAACAAAGAACTGCGGGATAAGCCTTTTGGTGACTATAAAAACATTATGTAAATAAAAATATTTGGTGTCTTTAGATTTTTTTGAAAAGTACACTTAAAAGTGCAAAAAATGTCTTAATTGTGCATAGACAGTAGTTGATAATTTTTATATAATGAATACGATAATTATTATCATTTAATACATGGAATCAGTATAATGCGCTGAATCAATCATCTAAGTAAAAATCTCCTCTTCATAAGGGATGGGAGGTTTGCAGCTTGGAAGAAAATTTAAGATTAAAGGAGTGTTTTGGGGAATGTTGAAGAAAAAAATGGGGAAATCGTTGGTTATATGTATATTGCTTTTAACCCTAAGTTTGATGGCTGCTTGTTCTTCAGGGGGGAATACACCCAGTAGTTCTGATGAAGAGGGGAATGTAGCCCTTAACACAGATGAACTGATCTATGTTAACTTTAGGGACATAAGAGATTTAAACCCTCATACGTACAGTGGAGAACTTTTTGCACAAAATTTATTATTTGAAGGTCTTGTGATGGTTACTGATGAAGGTATTCAACCTTGGCTTGCAAAAGATTGGGATATTTCTGAGGATGGACGAACCTATACCTTCCATATAAGACAAGGCGTAACCTTTTCAGATGGCTATAAGTTTGATGCCCATGCGGTAGAAGCCAATATTCAAGCTATTTATGACAACTATGACAGACATGGATGGCTGGAAAGTGTGAGATTATTAGACAGCTTTGGTGCTGTGGATGATTATACCTTTGAAATGAAGCTAAAAGAACCCTACTATCCACTGCTGATAGAGCTGGCGGTAACGAGACCCTTTAGGTTCATATCTCCTAATTGTTTTATCGATGGAACTACGAAAAACGGGGTGAATGGGGTAATCGGGACAGGAAAATATGTACTTACAGAAAACCACATTGATCAATATGCTGTGTTTGATGTAAATGAAACCTATTGGGGTGAAAAGCCAGAAATCAGTAGGATCATTGCTAAAGTAATTCCAGATAATCAAATAAGAGTACTTGCTTTAGAGAAAGGTGAAATTGATATTATCTTTGGCATTGGTATGATTGATGCAGCAACTTATCTTAAGTTTTCAGAAATGGAGGGCTTTGGAGCAAGTCTATCAGACCCTTTGGCTACAAGAATGTTGATTATGAATTCAACAGATAAAATTTTATCTGATGTTAATGTAAGACAGGCTATAAATGCAGCAGTCAATAGAGAAGAAATATCAGAAGGAATTTTTTATGGACTGGAAGCTCCTGCAAGTAGAATGCTAGCAAGAACGGTTCCTTACTGCGATGTAGATTTCGAAGATTATGTCTATTCCCTAGATAAGGCAAAAAACCTTCTTGAGGAAGCAGGGTGGAACATGAATGAGGCCACAAACATACGTGAAAAAGACGGTATGCCTTTACAAATTGAAATGCACTATAATGCAGATAATGTAACAGAAAGAACCATTGCTGAATATCTACAGGATGAAATGAGAAAAGTCGGCATCAACCTCAGTATTACTGGAGAAGAGGAGCAGGCTTATAGAGATAGGATGAAAAATGGAGGTTTTAGTATTACCTTTAATATGCCATGGGGAACACCTTATGATCCACATTCTTTCCTTGGTGCTATGAGAATGCCTGCTGTTTATGGAGATTATGCAGCACAACAGGGGCTTGAAGAGGTTCAAAAACTTCATGATACAATCTTAAAGGCATTTATTGCTACAGATGAAATTCAAAGACAGGAATATTACGATTATATTCTTACATATTTACATGATGAAGCTATCTATGTTCCATTGACTTTTGAAAGAAATAGGGCAGTATACAATGAAAAAGTGAAGAATGTAACCTTTAATCCTTCACAATATGAAGTGCCCCTTGACAGAATGTATATTAAATAAAAATGATGCCTACAAAACTGGTCATGGAGCAAGTTATCTATGACCAGTTTCCGTGCTTCAAAATCATAAGGAGGTTCCTCATGGGAAAATATATCATAAAAAGAATTCTAATGGCTTTGCCGATGATGCTGGCAGTATCCTTTATCGCCTTCGTGCTGATCAATCTTATCCCAGCAGACCCTGCCGAAGTAGTATTAAGAGTCAATGAGATTATTCCCACAGAAGAAGCGATCGAGGGGATGCGGGAGGAGCTGGGATTGAATAAACCTTATTTACAGAGATATTTTGACTGGTTATGGGATGTTCTGCATCTCAATCTTGGCAATTCCTATGTGAATAAAAATAGAACCGTTGCTGGCGAGATTACCAGGAGTTTACCTGCCACCTTTGAACTTGCAGCAGTTTCCTTGTTTATTGTAATCTTTGTCAGTATTCCTGTAGGCCTTTTATGTGCTGTGTGGAAGGATAGTATTTTCGATCGTGTGGTGAGAATCTTTATATTTATTGGAACGGCTATGCCTAATTATTGGATAGGCATATTGTTGATATGGCTATTTGCAGTAAAACTAGGGGTTTTGCCAACAGGAGGGAATAATCAGGAGGGGGCAATTATTCTGCCAGCCATTACCTTAAGCCTCACTTATATTTCTACCTATGTCAGACTCATCAGAAATAGCATATTAGAAAACATGATAGAGAACTATGTTTTTTATGCTAAAGTTAGAGGATTAAAGGACAGAACAATTTTGTTAAAACACGTTCTTAAAAACTCTCTTCAGTCCTCTATTACCGCTTTGGGAATGAGTGTTGTTCACCTTCTTGCTGGAACGGTTGTGGTGGAAAATATTTTTTCATGGCCAGGTATAGGGAGATTATGTATCACTGCTATTTTTAACAGAGATTATCCTATCATTCAAGCTTATATTCTTATGATGGGGACGCTGTTTATTGTCTGTAATCTTATTGTAGATATTATACATCATAAATTAGATCCAAGATTGCATAAGGTGGTGTAGTATGATAAAAAAACTCATGAAAGATAAAATTGCACTGATAACCCTATTGATTATATTACTGACTATGATTCTAGGTATTTTTGCTGATATAATAGCCCCAAATGATCCAATTGCTACAAGTATTATAAATAAATACGCCCAAAGAAGTCAGGCCTTTCCTTTAGGAACCGACCATCTTGGACGTTGTATATTATCAAGGTTAATTTATGGTATAAGACCTACCTTGTTTTTATCTATGTTTACCATGCTGTGCACCATTGCTCTTGGTACCAGCATAGGGGCCATAGCAGGCTATGCTCGAGGTATGGTTGATGAAGTAATGATGCGGATTGTAGACATTATGTTGTCCTTTCCCAGTCAGGTGATGATCCTTGCAGTGGTTGGTATGATGGGGGTAGGAATACGAAATGTCATTATCGCCAGCATAGCCATCAAATGGGCATGGTACGCTAGAATGATTCGGTCCAGTGTGATTCAGTATAACAATAAAAATTACATTTTATATTCTAAAACCATAGGTACAAGTAAAAGTTTTATTGTCTTCAGACATATGCTTTTAAATATTTTGTCGGAGATTATTGTCTTAGCTACATTGGATATGGGCTGGGTCATTTTAAGTATTTCTACTCTTTCTTTCCTTGGGCTGGGGGTTCAAGCACCGACACCTGAGTGGGGAGGGATGTTGAGTGAAGCAAAAAATGTTATCACTTCTCGTCCCACTCAAATGCTTGCACCGGGTATTGCTATTCTAGTAATTGTAGCTTCCTTTAATATGTTGGGGGATAGTTTAAGAGATGTATTAGATACCAAGGAGGGATAAGGTGAAGACAGAATTATTAAAGGTGAATCATTTAAAGGTGCAGTACAGAGACCATAAAATATCAAAAGATATTATTTCAGATATTTCCTTTAGCCTAAAGAAAAACCATTGTCTCGGTATTATTGGGGAAAGTGGAAGCGGCAAGAGCATCACCTGTAAGGCCATATTGGGACTTTTGGAGAAGAATTTTGATGTGAAGGGGGATGTGGTCTTTAATGATATACATCTACTGAAGCAGGATAAAAGGAAAATTAGACATATACGAGGAAAAGAAATTTCTATGATTCTGCAAAATCCTATGACCTCTTTTGACCCTCTTTTTACGATACAAGAACAAATGACAGAAACTTTTATTGAAAACCTTGATATAACTAAAAAGGAAGCCTTAGGACTTTCCCTAAAAGCTCTTGAGGAGATGCATATCCTTTATCCTAAAGATGTACTAAAAAAACACCCCCATCAACTGAGTGGGGGCATGCTGCAAAGAGTGATGATCGGGATTGCCCTTGCCTTAAAACCAAGTATGATTATCGCAGATGAACCCACAACTGCGGTGGATGCCATCAATGTAGTGAAGGTAATGGAGGAGTTTATGAGAATTAGAGAAAAACATCATACATCTATGATTTTTGTCTCCCATGATTTAGGCGTAGTATCAAAAATAGCGGATCATCTTCTAGTGATGAAGGAGGGGGAAATTGTAGAAGCAGGAGAAACACAGCATGTGTTAAATCGTCCAAGCAATGAATATACCAAGTATTTAATCGATACAAGAAATGCTTTGGTGGAGAAGTTTTATCAGGTGGTAGGATAGGGGGAAGGTTTGTGTTATTAGAAGTAGAAAATATCGATAAAAGCTATAAAAAATCTTTTGGTATCATGAAAAAAGAAAAACTTCAAGTTTTAAAGGATGTGTCCCTATGCCTTTACGAGGGAGAGTGTCTTGGGATTATTGGAGAAAGCGGCAGTGGAAAAAGCACCTTAGGTAGGTTAATGATCGGTGTTGAAAAGGCAGATGCTGGCAGCATACGAATAGATGGCACAGAGATCAATAAAACTACTGATAAATCTATAAAAGAAAAGGTAAGTGTTGTTTTTCAGGACTATAGTTCTTCTGTGAACCCGAGGTTTAAAATTATAGATATTCTTTGGGAACCGATAAAAGTGTTTGAGGGGTTAAGCCAAAAAGACAGCTTGAATAAAATAATAGGTTTGTTAGAAAAAGTAGGTTTATCAAAGGAATACTTATACCGTTATCCCCACCAGCTTAGCGGGGGACAGTTACAGAGGGTTTGTATTGCTAGAGCCATTGCCACCAATCCAAAGTTTATCCTGCTGGATGAGGCCATAAGTTCTTTAGATGTATCGATTCAGGTGCAAATTCTAGACTTGCTGATTCAACTAAAAAAAGAGATGGGCATCTCTTATGTCTTTATTACCCATGATTTAGCAGCAGTTACCTACATATGTGATCGGGTGATATTTTTAAAAGAAGGCAAAGTTATTGAGAAGGTTGACTGTATGCATCAACTAAGCAATGTAAAAGATCCATATTCTAAGGCACTTTTGCATGCTGCTAAGGCAATGAATATTAGGGAGGAAAATTATGTATACTGGCAAATATCATAGGGGGTATGATATACTTTCTTAGAAAGAAGATCATGAATCATTAGCGTTAGCTTAAGCTATAACTTATCATCCTCAGGGGAGTAAAGCGGAGTCGAAGGATCTTAGTGTTAGTAAAATGACATTTGGAGAGGATTGTGGTAATAATTGTATTAAGTTAACGCCTATGGATCATGAATAAGACCCTTTATAAAAGTAGGAGATAGAATGAGAAAATCTATTAAAACGAAAATTATCATAGCTATACTTATTGTCTTTTCCATATTATTTTCTATATATCTTTATATTATAGATGGTCAGGTGAAGGAAAACGTCACAGTGCTGAATAGAAACCTTACAAAAGAAATTGTTGACGCTAGAGCATATCAAATATCTTATTGGCTTCAACAGAGGAAAATAGAATTAGAGATGATGTCTGATTGTATCATAAGCTTTGGCATGGATGAAGTAGAAGCTAGGGCCTATGTTGGAGCGGTATATAAGAAAAAAAGCAATGTTTATCTTGATATGGGGATTGTAAAATTTGGAGGTTATAAAATAAGCAATGATGGTATTAGAGAGTGGATCAGTCAGGAAAAATATTATAGGGATGCGTTGAAGGAAAATGCTACTTTTAAAGTAAGCGGCCCGGTAGAAAAAAATGGTGAAAACACTGTGGCCATGCTTTATAAAGTAGGTGGAGTAAATAGAGAAATTGAGTTTATCTATGCAGAGATTTCTCTTGAAAACTTGATGAGAATAGCTTCCAGAATTAATGTGTATGATGGCATTGGAGAAATCTTGATTAGTAATAATAGTATCCATACCAATGATAAAATCTTCTATCAAGATTTTATGAAGGAAAGCCCGATTATTTTCGAAACGGACATTGGAGCTGCTCGAGGCTGGTCCCTGAACTATTATATCCCTAAAAGAAATATAAATGAAATTAACCATCATATCCGTAAGTCTATATTAATTTTTGGAAGCATCCTACTGATGACTATACTAGCTTTACTCATCATCAGTTATACCTCTATTGTGAAGCCTATTGATCAGCTGAAAAAATTAATGAAGAAAGTAGAAGAGGGGGATTTATCTGTACGGTTAAAAAGCAATAGGCAGGATGAAATCGGCAGCCTGATTACTAGTTTTAATAATATGACACAAAAACTTGAAAACCTCAGTTATCAAGAGAAGGAAATGAGATTAAAAATTATGCAGGAGCAGATCAAACCACATTTTCTCTATAATACTCTTGATACCATTAAATGGGTTGCGATGGAGGAGAACACTGAGGAAGTATTGAGCTTGATTGATGCTTTAAGTACTTACTTTAGAATCGGACTTAGCAATGGAAAAACCTTTATTACTTTAGATGAAGAGCTAGAACATATCGATAGCTACCTCAATATTCAAAAGACAAGGTATGAGAATCGTTTGACCTATAGTATTCATTATGAAGATGCTCTGCTGGATTATAGGGTGATGCGGGTTCTTTTACAACCGATTGTAGAAAATGCTGTAGTACATGGGGTGAATAATAGAGAAAGCGGAGGGAAGATTTCTATTTTTATTACCCAGGATGACTCTGCTATCCTTATAAAGATCATGAACAATTCAGAGATGCCACTAGATAGATTAGCGGTAATAAATCATGCTTTAAAATTAGATAGACCAACAGAAACCGTCAAAGGGTATGGTCTTTATAGTGTGAACCATAGAATAAAACTAGAGCATGGGGAAGAATACGGTTTGGAACTTCAATCCCAGAAGGGATGGACCACTGCTACCATTAGAATACCCAAAATAAGAGGGGAGGGGAAAAATGTTTAAAGTTCTTATAGCAGATGATGAGCCTAAAATTAGAAAAGGCCTCAAACAATGGATGGATGAAAGCTCCTACCAATTTGAAGTGGTGGGAGAGGCAAAGAATGGCAGGGAGGCTTTAGAATTAACCATAAAAACCTCTCCAGAAGTGTTTTTGGTAGATATTAATATGCCCCTCCTGAATGGCTTTGACTTCATCAACCAGCTAAAAAAGATTTCCCCTAACAGCATCATTGTGATTATTACTGGCTATGATGATTTTCAGTATGCCCACAGAGCTATAAAACTTCAGGTGTTTGATTATTTGTTAAAGCCTGTTTCAAAAAGCGACTTTGACCATCTTTTAAAAAAGATTGTAGAAAAATTTCAACCCATCGGCAAAGAAAGTATGGAAGATGAAAATACCCAATATTCATGTATTGTTAGAGGTGTTAAAGAGTATATAGATGATCACTATAGCGATAGCCAGTTGGAGTTGTCCTATATAGCAGACTTATTTAATATAAATAAATCCTACATCAGCAAACGGATGAAACAGGAACTTGGAAGGTCTTTTGTAGAGTATCTCACGGAGGTAAGATTAGATAAGGCAAAGGAAATTCTAGAAAGTGGCGATTCTAGGTTGACAATTTATCATGTTTCTATAAAAGTAGGCTATACATCACAGCATTATTTCAGCAGGATGTTTAAGAAGGCTTATGGTATAGCACCCTTGGAGTATAGAAATAAGTTTAATGTTTTTTAGATACTCCACCCAAGTCTGCCATTCTCACGACTTCGTTTTCTAAATGACTATCATTAATGTTAACTTAAGCCATAATTTGTCATCCTGAGTGGAGCAAAGCGGAGTCGAAGGATCTTAGTGTTAGTAAAATTCTTGGCTACTCTAAGATCCTTCGCTACGCTCAGGATGACAGTTCAAGAGAAATTCAGGACGACAGTTCAAGAGAATCTTGGTAATAATTGTACTAAGTTAACGCCTATGAAATGACTATAGGATTTTTTAAAGTGCTTACAAGGTGGTTTTTTGGACTACCTTGTAATTTTTTGTTCTTCATAATATAATGAAAATTAAATTCTGATAAAATCAACCAATTTTAGAATATACAAGCATATAAAAATCTTGTAAGAGGACGAAACTAATAGTAAATGAAACAAATTCTTCATGGAATAGGAGATGTGGTATATTGAGTAATATTACAGAGGAATATGTAGAAGAATATATAAGAGAATTGTTGCCAGATCATCAAGGTCAGCTAAAGGTGATTGAAGAAAGTGCGTTAGAAAACCAAGTGCCCATTGTACATAAAGAAGTAGCAGCTTTATTAAAAGTCATTACAAAGGCATCTAGTAGTAAAAAGATTCTAGAAGTTGGTACGGCTGTAGGTTACTCCAGTATTTTGCTTTGCCAAGCGGCAGGAGATGGGGCAAAGGTCACTACCATAGAAAGAAACGAGAAAAGAGCTGAAGAAGCGAGAATAAATATCGAAACATTGCAGCTTAGCAACAGCATTCAAGTCATCGAAGGTGATGCTCAAGAAGTGTTGAACTTTTTAGAGGGAACCTATGATTTGATTTTTTTAGACGGTGCAAAGGGCCACTATAAGGAAATGTTAGAGCAGTGTACCAATTTGCTTAAAATTGGTGGGATATTAGTATCAGATAATATCCTTTTTAAAGGAATGGTGGCTAACGATGACTTAGTAGTAAGAAGAAAAAGAACCATTGTAAATCGCATGAGGGAGTATCTTCAATATATTTGTAATCACCCTCAGCTAGATACATCTATTATTCCAATAGGTGATGGTGTAGCCATAAGTTATAAAAGGTTGGAGGAATAAGTCATGAAAAGAGTTGAACTACTGGCGCCTGCAGGAGACTTAGAAAGATTAAAAGTAGCAGTGATCTACGGTGCTGATGCCATATATTTAGGAGGAGAGATTTTTGGATTAAGGGCAGCAGCTAAAAACTTTACCTTGGAGGAATTACAAGAAGGAATAAAATTTGCCCATGAGAGAGGGGTAAAGGTTTTTGTTACTGCCAATATTATCCCTCACAATGAAGATTTAAAGGCATTGCCCCAATATCTAAAGGAAATAGAAAAAGTAGGGGTAGATGCAGTGATTGTATCAGACCCAGGAACCTTCTCTATTGTCAGAGAAACTGTACCCACTATGGAAGTGCATATAAGTACTCAAGCTAATAATACCAATCACAGTACAGTAACCTTCTGGCACAATTTAGGGGCTAAGAGGGTTGTATTGGCTAGGGAATTGTCCTTTGGTGAAATTAAGGAAATTAGAAATCATATTTCTGATGAAATAGAACTAGAGGCATTTGTTCATGGAGCCATGTGCATTTCCTATTCAGGAAGGTGCCTTCTTAGTAATTATATGGCTGGAAGGGATGCAAATCGTGGAGAGTGTGCCCACCCATGTCGTTGGAATTATTATCTTGTAGAAGAAAAAAGACCAGGAGAATATATGCCCATCATAGAAGATGAGAAGGGTACCTACATTATGAACTCCAAAGATCTTTGTATGATTGAATATATTCCAGAGTTGATAGCTTCTGGAATAAATAGTTTGAAAATCGAAGGCAGAATGAAAACCGCCTATTATGTAGCCACCATTATTAGAGCCTATCGTATGGCGATTGATGCTTATTATGAAAATCCTACAGGTTGGAAATGTTCTCCACAATGGTTGCAGGAGATCAAAAAAGCAAGCCATAGAGATTTTACCACTGGATTTTATTTAGATAAGCCTGATCACAATGAGCATATCTATGGAGATAAGTCCTATATTAGAGGCTATAGCTTTATAGGTATTATAAAAGCCTATGATGAAACAACCCAAATCGCTACAGTGCAGCAAAGAAACCGCTTTTTTTCAGGAGATTCTATAGAAATTATAGGGCCAAACAAAGAAGTCATTAAAACAAAAATCGAAAAAATGTGGGACGAAGCAGGACAGGAAATAGAAGTGGCACCTCATCCTAAGCAAATTGTAAAGTTTAAAATAAATCATAAAGTAGAGCACTACTACATTCTCAGAAAGGAAAGAGAAGAAGAATCTGAAGAAAACAAGTAAGCAAAGATAAGCAGTTTAATCTCCTGTATATTTGGTGATACTAACAGAAAATACAGGGGAGTTTTTTTATGAGTAGATTACAAAAACAAAAGGAAAAAGAAGAAAAAGTTCACATAAAAAGATTATGGTTTATCGGTGCTGTTAGTACAATGATGATGGTACTATTAATGGCACGACTTTTTTATATTCAAGTAATACAGCATGATTTTTATGTAAGAGAGGTAAATAAGCAGAGACAAATTAACATTCCTGTTAATAGTGGGAGAGGAATGATTTTTGATCGTAATCTTATTCCCTTGACAGATCGTGAGGAAGAAAAAGTAGCTGTTATTTTCCCTCAACTATTTATCCTCAACGAAGAAAGTTTAGATTTCTTAAGTGAAATTACCAAACAAACAAAAGATCAATTAAGCAATAGAATTCAACATGCCAACTATCCTATAGAAGTTCCTATCGCTGTGGAAATCGATTGGAGGGATAAAAGAGTTTTCAATACAAGAGGACTATTTGTTATTGGCAAAACACAACGATATGAAAACTTTCCTCTTTTAACCCATGTAATCGGATATATTAATCAGGTAGATAGAAAAGGCATGGCAGGTCTGGAAAGGTCATTAGATGGTCTGTTGATGGGCAACTTGAATGATAGCTTAGCTGCAACATTAGATGGCAGAAAACGCTTTTTGCCAGGAGAGGGATTTACCGTTGTAAGTAACTCTATGAAACAAAATGATCTCCGACTAACTATTGACTACCATCTTCAAAAAATAATAGAAGAAGTAATGGATCGGCATCAAAAAAACGGTGCGGTTATTCTTTCAGATGTAAAAACAGGGGAAATACTGGCTCTTGCCAGCAGGCCTAACTATAATCCTAATACGATATTGCAGCATATAAATAGCAGCGGAGACGAACTTTATAATAAAGCTATACAAATGACTTTTCCTCCTGGATCTATATTTAAAATCATTGTAGCAGCTGAAGCTATAGAAAAAGGTATCGTTACTTTAGAGGATGTATTCTACTGTAGTGGCTCAGAAAAAATTGGTAGTGTTGAGATAAAGTGCAGTGCTCATGATGAAGAGGAAGGTAGAGAAATTACCTTTAAAAGGGCCTTTGCAGAATCCTGTAATTCTACATTTATTCAAATAGGACAAAAACTAGGTGCAGAAAATCTTATGAAGATGGCTAAAAAACTTGGCTTAGGTGAGACAGTGGGAATAGGACTATTAGAAGAGGAAAAGGGAAACCTGCCTAGTGATGAGCATTTGTTAGGGCCTGCTATAGGAAATATCTCAATTGGGCAGGGAACGATTGAGGTTACCCCCTTGCAAATCAATCAAGTGACACAAATTATTGCTAACCATGGTATCAAGCAGCCTTTGTTTTTATTAAGGGATATTTTAGATAATTATACTCCTGTTCAAAGTTTCGATGTGCAAAAGAGCAGTAGAGTACTATCGGAAGAAACTACTAAAGAACTGCAAAAAATGATGCAGGCTGTTATGACAGAAGGAACAGGGGCTAACATAGGAGAATATGGCAGCATTACTGCAGGAAAAACAGGTACAGCCCAATCTTCTCAAAGAGGAAAAAGCGTTTTACATGCTTGGTTTACAGGATATTATCCAGTAGATTACCCAAGGTATGTAATAACCATACTAATTCAAGAAGGAGGGGCAGGAGGCAGAGTAGCGGTTCCCATATTTAAAGAAATTTTAGAAGAAATGACAGCACTGGGTTATCAGTAACTTGTAGTGAGTGAAAAAAGACCAAGACTGACAATCTGAATTAAAAGAGTACGTGCACATATACATCTCCCCCTACATATTATTTAATGGGACCTATTTTATAGGTTTTAAGGGGGGATGATAGATATGTTATTTTTTTTAGCAGAATTATTTGCTACAATGGCAAAGCCATTTTTATTTAGTCTATCTTATATATCCAGTAACATTTCTTTTCCACAGCCACTTACATCTGAAGAAGAAGAGTTGTATCTAGAGCGCTATGAACAAGGGGATGAAGAAGCTAGGAACATACTGGTAGAGAGGAACCTTCGATTAGTAGCACATATTGTTAAGAAGTATGGAAATATAAGTTGTGATGTGGATGACTTAATTTCTATTGGAACCATTGGACTAATTAAAGGGATTACCACCTTTGATAGAAGCAAAGGTACAAGACTAGCTACCTATGCAGCAAGATGCATAGAAAATGAGATTCTAATGACAATCCGTGCCAGCAAAAAAATAAAAACAGAAGTATCTCTACAGGACCCTATTGGTGTAGATCGGGAGGGGAATGAAATATCTTTAATAGATATTTTAGGCACAGAACCAGATGAGGTACTAAATGAAGTAGAGTTAAAAATGCAGGTAAAAAAACTATACAAAAAAATGTCCAGTGTATTGAAAAAAAGAGAACTATTGGTCTTAGAATTAAGATACGGTATGTCCAATGGTGGAAGAAAAACCCAGAGGGAAATAGCTAAACTCTTAGGGATTTCTAGATCTTATGTTTCCAGAATAGAAAAAAGAGCCATAAAAAAATTATACAAATCTTTTGATATGAGGGAATAAAAGTATATACTAACTATTGGGAGTTTATTTTAAAAAAATTGATTTTGAAGTAGAAACGTAGCTTAGTGTCGAATAAAAGAAGAAAAAGAATATTCTGTAAAAACTACGAGAAAAATCTAGGAAAATGTTGAAAAATACTTATTTCCGAGGAAATGAAAAGAGAATAAATTTACTTCGTAGAGAGAATATAAGCGTCATTTCCTACAATGTTTACCACATAATCTATGATATAATAGAGTTAATCAACTGCTATAATAAACCATTTATTTTAATGTAGTAGTTTAATTAAATCTATTATATAAGGTAGGGAGTGCCATGGATCAGCGCAAAGCTTACTTAGGTGAAAGAATCTGTAGAAAATGCAAAAAAATGATACATGAAAAATCTTTACATGATTATTGTCCAGCGTGTTACAAAAAAGTCGAGGATATTTTTAATCGTATTCGGGAATATTTAAGGAAATACCCTGGTGCAACCGCCTTTGAAATGGAACAGAGGTTAGATATTCCTATACATGTCATCAACAACTTTGTCAAAGATGGTAGACTGGTAGAAATACCTAATGCCTATCTAAATATGGAGTGTCTTCGCTGTGGCTGTCTCTTGATTTCTGCCCATCATAAATATTGCCCCACTTGTGAGGAGGCTATAAAAAGAGATTTAGAGAAGGCGAAAGAGTCTTTGAGGATAGGCGTGGAAAACAACGAGGCAGCTGGGGCAAAAATGCGATACAAGACCCATATAAGAAAGAATGATTAAAAAAAACTATAACAATGGTTTAAATTCTATAGTTTTTTCTAATAATAAAAACCATAAAGAAAAGGTAAAATCAGAAACTACTAAGGGTGATTAAAGGGCTGCTATCCTTCTCAATTTGTCATCCTGAGCATAGCGAAGGATCTTGTTCCCTTTGCTCCCTTCAGGATGACAAATTGTGGATTAAGTCAATACTAATGATAATTTGGTATAAACAATTAACTGTTACCCAGAAGTGGGTTCTAATCCAAAAAACTATAAATATGTTACAGATGATGTAGAGGTGATTAAATGAAATTTTTGACGCCAGACTTGTATGTAGAATCTATACTGCATTTAGACTTAGAAAAATTAAAAGCAAGAAACATAAAAGGACTTATCATTGATATTGATAATACACTGGTGGCATGGGATATCAAGTATGCCAGTGAAGAAGCTAAACAGTGGTTACTGAGTTTAAAAGAAGAGGGCTTTGAGGTATGTCTTGTATCTAATAATACCGAGGACAGAGTAGTTACCTTCAATGAAAAATTACAGCTACCAGCCATTCATCGTGCCACAAAACCTAGACGGGGTGCTTTTAAAAAAGCAATGGAAAACATGGGGACAACTGTACATAATACAGCAGTGATTGGAGATCAAATATTTACAGATGTTTTAGGCGGTAATAGAATGGGCTTGTTTACAGTTTTAGTTGTACCGATAGAAAGCAAGGAATTCTGGTGGACAACCTTGGTAAGAAAAGTTGAAAGACATGTTTTGAAGGTGGTATTAAAGGAGCACAGGGGGGACGAGTAGTATGAAGGGGAGTATCAATGGAAAGACCAAGGCCATATGCCTTCTGGGAAATCCAGTAGAACACAGCTTTTCACCTTATATTCATAATTATGGTTTTGATAAACTGAGTATCAATTGTGTTTATGTAAATCATAAGGTGGAGGATGAACACTTAAAGGCAGCGGTAGAAGGATTGAAGGTACTTGGCTATTTGGGATGTAATGTAACTTATCCTCATAAGGTGAGGATCATGGAGTATTTGGATGAACTTTCAGAGGAAGCTAGGCTGATAGGGGCTGTAAATACCGTCAAAAACCAAGATGGAAAATTAATCGGTTATAACACTGATGGAATGGGTTTTGTAAAAGGACTATTGAGAAAAGGTATCGATCTAAATGGAAAAAAAATATGTATGCTAGGGGCTGGAGGGGCTGCTAAAAGTATAGCGGTAGCTCTAGCTATTCACTTTGACTGTAGGATAGAGATCTGTAATAGGAGTTTTGAAAATCCTAAAAAAATTCTTGATGTTATCAATAACATTAAGAAAGGGCATGAAGGAAGACATCAGTATGTGACTCCTGCAGAGTTGGATACATCTACAGTAGACATCCTTATCAACTGTACACCAGTAGGAATGGCACCGAACAAAGAGGTAATACCCTTTGGAGAAAATATAACATTTCATGAAAATTTGATGGTAAGTGATTTGATATACCATCCCTTTGAAACAGCACTTCTGAAAAAAGCAAAAAGTTTTGGTTGTGGAGTTCATCATGGATTGGATATGTTAATCGATCAAGGGATATTGGCTTTTGAGATTTGGACAGGAGAGAAACTGGAGTTTGAAAGCCTTAAAAATTTATTGTGGGAAATTCTTTATAAAAAATAGTTGATAAAGTCAATAAAGAATGGAAAATTCTTTTTATTAATTGCTCCTTTGAAGAGGGGCAATTTTTATATTTTAAATAAAAAATAAAATTGGAAAAAATTTTTTAAAAAAACAAGAAAAAATGAAAAATTAGCAGGAGTTTTAAAAAAATTGTAGAATTATATCCTAAATAATAAGTGGTAGAACTTACCAATACAAACTTTTAGACTATTCTCAATAGAAGGAAATCAACTTAACCGCTATGTTTAGTCGTGAATAGCGTAGAAAAAATTTAAGAGAAAAATAAAAAAATATGTAAATATAGGAGGAATTTCCCATCTTTGATAGAATATATTATGTATTATAGAAATACAAGGTGATAGACTTTTGCTTAACGATATTTAATAACGATATTTAAGTTTGAATTTTAAAAATTAGAACAGATGAACTACAGTTATATTTGGACGCTTAAGCTGTAGGGATGTAGTGGCGTAACCGGCTAACAATAGTATACAATTGTTAGCCTTTATTTTTTCTTTTTTTAAAAAATTCAAGAAAATTCTTAATAGCTATGTTTGAACACATTCAATAATAAAGGGGCTGGACTAATCATGATCACTAAAAATATGCGATTAGGAGATATTCTCGTTAGTTCTGGATTGATTACCGAGGAGCAGTTGAAAATCGTCCTTGATCTCCAGAAAAAAAGAGGGAAAAAGCTGGGAGAACTACTGATAGAAGAAGGCTTTGTAACAGAGAATCAGATTATTGAAGTCCTTGAATTTCAATTAGGTGTACCCCACATGAATCTAAATAAATACTATATTAGCCCAACTGCCCCCAAGAAAATCAGTGAAAACCTGGCCCGGAAACATCTCATAATTCCTATTAATATCATTGGTGAAAAGCTGATTGTTGCCATGGCAGATCCCTTGAATCTACTGGCGATAGATGATGTGAAGTTGGCCACTGGACTAGATGTAGATATTGTCATCGCTACCACAAACGATATACTAAATGCTATCAATAAATATTTTGATAATAGAGAAGTAGCAGAGCAAGCCATAGAAGAGTTTACTACACAACAAAAACCTCAAGAAATAGATGACAAAGACAGTCAACTTGAAAATGATATCAACAACGCACCTGTTGTAAAGCTAGTCAATACCATTATCTCTCAGGCAGTAAAAAATAAAGCCAGCGATATTCATATCGAACCCTTTGAGAAAAATGTCCGTATACGTTATCGTATTGATGGAGATTTAAAAGAAATCATGACGCCAGCCAAGTCAACTCATTCTGCTATTGTCACTAGAATAAAGATCATCAGTAAGCTGGATATCTCGGAGAAAAGAATACCTCAGGATGGAAGAGTAGAGGTTACGATAGAAAAACGACCTATAGATATGAGGATATCTGTCCTACCTACGGTTTATGGAGAAAAAGTTGTTATTCGTTTACTAGATAGAGGTAGTATTGTTATAAAAAAAGAACAACTTGGATTTACAGAACAAAACTTAAAACTTTTTAATAGTATCATGAAAAGTCCTGAGGGTATTGTTTTAGTTACTGGCCCTACAGGAAGTGGCAAAACTACCACTTTGTATACCATGCTACAAGAACTAAACCAAATTGATAAAAATATCATCACGGTGGAGGACCCCGTAGAATATAGGCTAGATGGTATCAATCAAGTACAGGTAAATACAAAAGCAGGAATGACCTTTGCAGCAGGTTTAAGATCCATCCTTCGTCAGGACCCTGATATCATTATGGTAGGAGAAATCAGAGACGTTGAAACAGCGCAAATAGCGGTAAGGGCAGCCATAACAGGACATTTGGTTCTGAGTACACTGCATACCAATGATACCGCCAGTTCTATTGCAAGATTGATTGACATGGGAGTTGATACTTATTTGGTGTCGTCTGCTGTAGTAGGGGTAATAGCCCAGCGACTTATAAAGAAAGTTTGCGTACATTGTAAAACCCCTTATCAGCCTACAGAAGAAGAAAAACTCATGCTACATCAAGAGGGAGAACTGCTACTTTATAAAGGAAAAGGATGTAATGCTTGTAACAATACGGGTTACCTAGGAAGAACCGCCATTCATGAGATCATGCCAGTAAACAGAGAAATAAGAAATTTAATCAATAGAAATGGTGAAAGTGACTTAATTAAGGATAAGGCGTTGGAAGCAGGAATGCTGACCCTTTTTGAATCCTGTAGACTATTGGTATTCAAGGGGATTACTACCATAGATGAATTACTAAGGGTAACTTATAGTGTAGACATTGAATAAGTGAGGTGCAAGAATTGGATATCATTCAGCTACTAACAAAGGCAGTAAAGGCAAAAGCATCAGATATACATATAACAGTGGCTTCTCCTCCTATGATCAGAGTAAACGGTAAGTTGATAAAAATGGAAGACAATAAGCTTACCCCAGAAGATACAAAGAATATTGTGCAGCAAATGATGACTCCTGATCAAGTACTATCCTTTAAAGAGAAAGGCGAACTAGATTTTTCCTACTCTAATGCCGGTTTAGGCAGGTTTAGGGTAAATGCTTACAAACAAAGAGGAAGTTATAGTATGGCTATTAGAGTGGTGACCTTTAAGGTGCCAACGATTGAAGAATTAAATCTGCCTCCAGTAATCACTGAACTATCTAAAAAACAAAGGGGATTGATTTTAGTGACAGGCCCCACCGGCAGTGGAAAATCCACTACACTAGCGGCGATGATTAATTATATGAATGAAAGTAGAAATGACCATATCTTAACCCTCGAAGACCCTATAGAGTATTTACATAAGCACAACAAGAGTGTTGTCAATCAAAGAGAGATAGGGAACGACTCCTATAGTTTTGCTAACGCACTGCGATCTGCCCTGAGGCAGGACCCTGATGTCATCTTAGTAGGGGAGATGCGGGATTTAGAAACCATCAGTATTGCTGTTACAGCCGCTGAAACGGGACACCTTGTATTATCTACTTTACATACAATCGGTGCTGCAAAAACCATAGACAGGATCATTGATGTATTTCCACCCCATCAGCAGCAGCAGATAAAAGTACAGCTTTCCTCTGTACTAGAGGGGGTAATTTCCCAACAGCTTTTGCCCAAAGCTGATGAATCCGGCAGGGCAGCCGCCTTCGAAATCATGGTTACCAATCCAGCGGTTAGGAACCTTATTCGAGAAGGAAAGACCCACCAGATGCAAACAGTGATACAAACAGGTTCAAAGCTGGGGATGAAGACAATGGATGCTTCTCTAATGGAGCTGTATCGTAGTCGTACAATTACTAGAGAAACCCTACAAAAATATGCAGTGGATATAGATATGCTGACTCGTCAAATGGGGATCTAAAGGATAGGGTTTTGTATTAAATATCAAGAAGGGTGGTGGTTGCTTGGCAAGTGCTTTTAAGTATAAAGCAGTGACTAGTACTGGAGAGACTGTAGAAGGAACCTTGGATGCTAAAACTAAGGAGGAAGCTGTCCGAATGATTCGTCAAAACCAACAAATTCCTGTGAAAATAGAGGAATCTAAGGGCAAATCAAAAGAGGTAAGAGAACTTAATCTCTTTCAGCCAAAAGTAAAGCTAAAGGATCTTACAGTTTTTTGTAAGCAATTTCATACTATGCTACAGGCAGGGATGTCCTTAAGTAACTGTTTGGAGGTTTTGATGGACCAGACAGAAAACAAAACCCTAAGGACTATAGTGGAAGATCTTTTTACTCAAGTCCAAAAAGGTACTGTATTATCAGAAGCTATGAAGAAATACAAAAAAATATTTCCACCCATATTAATCAACATGGTGGAGGCGGGGGAAATGACAGGAACCCTTGACGAGGTTTTGGGCAGAATGTCAGAACATTTTGAAAAAGAGGGCAAAATCAATGCCAAAATCAAAGGAGCCATGATGTATCCTATGATTTTAAGCATTGTAGCTATTGGGGTTGTGATCTTTCTTTTGGTATTTATTATGCCAACCTTTATTGGGATGTTTACATCCTCTGGCGTAACATTACCGCTGCCTACAAGAATACTCCTAGCCTTCAGTAATATCTTAACTACATTTTGGTATGTATTTCTGTTTGCAATTGTCGGTATAGTTTTTCTTCTACATAGAATCCTTAGTACCGACAATGGAAAAAGAGCCTACGACAGATTGAAGTTTAGAATTCCTATTGTAAAAGGCTCTATAATAAAAATAGTCACCTCTAGATTTACTAGAACACTATCATCTTTATTGTCCAGTGGTATCCCCATCATTTCAGCCCTAGAGGCTTCAGCCAATGTCACCAACAATAAAGTGGTGACAGATGGTATAGAGATGGTGGTGGAGGACATAAGAAAGGGGGTTAGCTTAGCAGCACTGTTGAAAAAAATGAATGTTTTTCCACCTATGATGATCTCTATGGTCAGCATTGGTGAAGAATCCGGTTCCTTAGATACTATGCTTTCAAAAACAGCAGACTTCTACGATCAGGAACTGGAGGCAGCCATACAACAAATGGTCTCCATGCTGGAGCCGCTGATGATTGTTGTCATGGCGGTGATTATTGGCTTTATTGTTATTGCTATGATGTTGCCGATGTTTGATATGATGAAGACGATTGGCTAAGTAAAAAAATTGAATAATATTATATTAAAGGGAGGAAGAAAAATGTTACAATTTTTTGGTAAGAAGATTAGAAATAGGAAAGGCTTCACTCTAATTGAATTGATTGTTGTTATTGCGATTTTAGGTATTATTGCTGCAATTGCTGTTCCAAGATTATCAGGTTTTCAAGAAACTGCAAAAATTAATGCTGATATCAATAATGGTAGGCTAATAGCAAATAATATTGAAGTCGCAATTGCAGAAGGAAAAATTGGTATTTCTGGAGGTGATATTACCGCAGCATCTGCTCTAACTGCTGCTGCTGATGGAGTAACTAAGACTGCTGGAGCTGCAGTTTCTGTTGCTGAATTAGGTACTATTTTACAAACACGATATTTTGGTGGTTCTACTTTACCCACTCCTAAATTAGCAGGAACTGCTTTTGTTATTGTTCCTTCAGGCAGTACATTCTCAATACATAATGGTACAGCAGCAGATGTAGTATATCCAACACCAGCTGGTAAATATGCTAATTAAAGCTTGAAGAACAACCAAGGGATGGTTCCTGTGGTTGAATACACTTAGGAAGTATTCTCTTGAGTAGAGTAAACTTCCACAGTTTAAAACAGAAGGAATGGAGCCAGGCACTTAATTTATTAAGGCACTTAATTTATTAACTTATTTATAGGTAACCAAGGGATGGTTCTTTTGAGCAAAAATGTTAGCAACAAAGTATATTTACTTGACTTACTTAAAGTAGGAAGTCAATAAATAATCATAGACTTCCCTACCAAATACTTAATTTACTTTATGAATCAATAGTCCCTGGAGGTAATCAGGGAAACAGTACTGGTAGTTTTTTAGAAACTATGAATGACAAATAAAATATGGAGGAAATATATTTCCTCCATATTTTAAAAATTAGATTTAGTGAAATGTACTGAGATGTTTTTTTAGATATTAAAAGGTATTAGCGTCAAAAGATTTTTATAGGTATCCAACGATAGAATGATTAGAAGATATTACTGCTAAAAAGTACAGTGTAACTATTTCCTGTATATCAACATAGAGCTCACACTATGTTAACTATCATTACTTTACTGACTATGATCACAAAATTATACCCAGTAAATTTCTTGCAGTTAGATTTGGGTTAAAATTATTATATAAATTGAAGTGATTAAACGAGGAGATATCAATTATGGGTAAAAACCAATATTTTTGTAATAAAAAAGGCTTTACACTGGTTGAAATAATCGTTTCTTTAGCTTTGTTGGGAATGATTGCAGTTATGATTTTGCCAATCTTTGTTTTCGGAATAAAAAGCAGTGTTTTTCATCGTACTACCATGTCAGCCGCACAAATCGCCAGTAACCAGTTAGAATGGCTAAGAACCTTGGATTATGATGATGACCTTGGATTGGTGGGGGGCTACACCCCTAGTGGAATTGTTAATGAAAACTTGTTTCAAAATAAACCCAATACTGATCCCTATGTAGTGGATGGGGTTGAATATCGTGTTAGGACCAGAATATCTTGGGAAGATGATGTTAGCATAACAGGGCGTCAGGTGGACGATGCTCGAAAAAAAGTTGATGTTGTTGTATATGCCTATAATCCCTTTACAAAAGCAGAGAGTGAATATTCGCTTCTAGGAACCATGTTCACCTTTGAGGGACAGGGGAGTCCTACTACCCCAGGGATTAGAGTGTATGTATCCTTAGGAGATGCTCCAGGAGCTGGAGTACATCGAGCGCTTATTGAGATGACAGGGGATGCGGGTAATTTGGCATTTACTGATGTTAACGGTAGGGCTGTTTTTCCTAATTTGCCTCAAGGTGTTGGTAATTATTTTATCAAACCATTATCTTGGGATTATCCCGCAAAGATGATGGTGAGGCCCCACAATGTAGAAGATCTATCTAACTATAATGACCAACGTTGGATTTATAGTCGTAAGGCAGTAGGTGTTCCAAGTGATGTTTCATTTTGTGTAGATTTTCCTGGATACCTTCAATTTTTAAATAATACAGTACCCAACATCTTAATTTGGCTGAATCCCTATGGTACCGAAGCTGATGGTATTCGTGAGCCAAATCCAGCTCCAACGCCACCGAGAAGAGTAGGGTTGACAACTTCCTTGGAGAAATTGAAGGAAAAGATCGTAGAGCTATGGCCTCATTGGCAATACGAGTATGAACTCATTAGTCCTACTGGCAGCCCACTTAATAGTTATTATTTAGCAACAAAAGAAGATGGGTTTTGGCAGGAATTGCAGCAAAAATTTTCTTTCAATGCACCTACAAATAATGTAGTAACAAAGGATGTACTTCTACATATGGGCTTTAAGTATGTAGATAAAAGTGTAAGTAGTTTAATTGAGTCTGAAAAAGTAAAGCGTGGTGACATAATAATTATTGAAGAAGATGATGCTGGTAATGAAGTGGAAAGACATGAATTACCATACATTAAGATGGAGTTATCTTTTACTGATGCATTAAGTACAACTGATTCAATTCGACTCCAATTTAGCGATGAAGAGGGTTTGGAAGGAAATGTTTGGGAATACAATCTTGAAGATAATCAAGTAACTATATTTAGAAACGAAAGTTTAGCGGATCTAGAAAACTGGGATGATTTAGGTTATATAAAGAACCATTATATTAACAGACAGGAATCAGATCCTAGAAGAGTGGATTATTCTATAGAAGGTAATCATAACAAACTGATTATTACTATTTTGGATACTGAATTTAATACTAGCGATTCTAACGGTTTCTATTCTTTTATTAATGAGATTTCGTCGAATCAGTTGTATATTAACATACCAAATCCTGAAAGTGATGACTTTGATAAAACTGTAAAATCTAGTTTTGGAGTACCTTTATGGGGTTATACACTAAGTGATGGGACAATAGATGTGTCCAATAGCAAATCATATGGCTTCCTAATGATTAAAGAAAGTAAAGAAATAGATATAGTGAAAAAATATCAACCATAAACGTATGTTCAATTTGTATTTTATGATTTAGGGTGTTAATAGGACTAAACTACTAACACTACTCAAGAAATTTGTGAGGTGATGGGATGCTTCTAAACTACAAGGAACCAATATCAAAAGAAAAACAAAAAATAGCGGGATTTACTTTACTTGAAGTGATATTGGCAACAGCACTTATTACAGTGATTTTGGTAGCTGCCTATAACATGTTGTTTTTCGGCATCTTCACCTATGAAAGTGTAAGCGAAAGTAGTCTCGTATCTGTAGAAATACAACCAGTCATTGCCCAGATTGAAAGAGACGTTAGACAGGCAAGAAAGCCCAATGATACACAAAACTCAGTTGTACGTATTGATGGTCATGAATTAATTGTACATACAGATATCACTGGGGATGGAAAACCTGAACAGATTCGATACAAGATAGAATCTGGTGAATTAAAAAGAAGCTATCGTCTTCCACAAGGAAGTCAATATCCCTATAGCTATTCAGGTAATTATAGTAATGAAAAGGTATTGATAAGGAACATTATCAACAATGATGTTTTTCCTATGCCTTATGATCCAGATCCTTTTAACCCTGCCATTCATGATAAAGAGCGTAAAGAGAAAGTTACTGAACCTGAACATGACTATAGCCCTCCTGACCATAGAAGAAAGCTGAATATAAGATTTGTTATTGATGATTCAACAGTGCGAGGTGGGAATCTTGAAATCCAGAAGTTTTTAATGTCAAGAAGTCGGGTAGAAGCTGACTGATAAACTGAGGGATTTATTTGGAAGGAGGAAGGGTTTGTTATGAAAATACTAAGAAGTAATAAAGGGTTCATTTTACCTTTAACTATGATTATTTTTCTTGTTTTAGTTATTTTTTCTTTATCAATTTTAAGATTGGTAAACAACCAAGGTGTTTTAACTGGATCATTGGTCAACACACAAACCAAGACCAAAGGAGGTCTTATTGCTCAGGAGAAAGCTCTTCAATATGCAGAGGCTGGGTATAGTGCATATTTATGGAAATTGAATGATCATGTAAATTTTTACTTAACACAAGAAAGTCAGGATATGCTAGGGGTTCCAATTCCTTATGAAAATGGCTATTATCAGCTTGATGTTACTTGGCCTTCTGATCAGGATCGTTATGTTACTATTATATCAACAGGCTGGTCAAAAGATTCCTCTGAAACAAAACGTACTATACAGGTACAACTGCAAAAAAAGCAATTTGTTCATCAGGTATATGTCAGTCAAGAGGAGGGAACCAATATCTACTTTGGTGGATCGGATAAGTTATATGGTCCTGTCCATACAAATGGCATCCTAAAAACCATGAGTAATCCAGGGCCAGAATTTTTTAACACCGTAACATATACCATTGGTTATCAACAGCAAAGTGGTGCTAATCCAAAGTTTCATCGAGGTCCCCCCCAACAAGTTGATGAACTGGTAATGCAAAAAACCAACTCTGAATTAAAGGCGTGGGCTGAATTAGATGGTACAGTGTTTATGGGAAGAACTTGCATTCATTTAGAAGGTGATAAAATTCGAGTGAAATATCCAAATCCAGACGACTATCAACCAGCAAGTTATCCTAATAATAACACTGGATATATTGAGAAGGTAATCGATATCCCACCAAATGGCGTGATCTACATTGATGGTGCGGAAGATAGTCAAGGGCGACCTATAGGAAGCAAATGGGAACCCCGCACAGGAAATTTATTTATTGCAGGTACTTTATCTGGAGAACTGACGATTGCTGCTAAAAATAATATTTATATTACTCATAGTAATCCCACTGAATGGTATGATGACCATGATTGGAATTCTGACGGGATATATTATTATAATCAAAGTGTGAGCCCTCCATCTCCACCTTCCTTTCCTGCTAACGGTGGAATTTACTATCAAAATACTGCATTTACTTTAAATCCTACGACAGGGAATGTGACGATTTCAGGCAAAGGAAAAGATATGTTAGGATTGATTGCAAATAACTACATATATATTATGCACTATGGGTGGCCAAGGGATGGATCTGATGGAAATGGTCATTATTGGAGGTATCAGTGGCGGTGGAGAAATGGATGGTGGAGTGGTTTTTTGTGGCAAACTTGGAATCCTGGAAGATGGGAAAGGTATAATCATGATGATAGAAGATATGATGTGGCTCCTACCAACATACATATCCATGCTACAGTATTTGCTCTAAATCAAGGTTTTGGATTTGAAGAATATACCCGGACACCAGGGAAAAATATGATTTATTTATGGGGAAATATCACTCAGTATGAACGTTATGCAGTAAGACAGGGCTCTAGTGGCTATGGAAAACAATATGTTCATGACCCACGTATGTTTTATCATTATCCTCCCCATATTTTGGAGCCAGTTAACTCTGGTTGGGAGGTAAGAGATTGGAAAGAACTCAATTAGCATACCACAGGTGGATGGCGATATCAGGCGGGAAAGATAAGGCTATTCATAGCACTACTATTTGTTCTTGAAATAGATACTATAATTGAAAGGTTGGATTTATTTGTACATATATAGCATTATTTTTTTGGTGGGAATAGTCATTGGCTCCTTTTTAAATGTATGTATCTATAGAATACCTGAAAATCAATCCATTGTTTATCCTTCATCCCACTGCTCAAACTGCCATAAACCTTTGAAGCCTACGGATTTAATTCCTATTTTCAGTTACTTGATATTAAAGGGAAGCTGCAGGTATTGTAGTCATAAAATTTCCCTACGATATCCCATGGTAGAGTTCCTGACCGGTATTGTTTTTGTCTTACTACTTTATAAGTACCACTTGAACATTGATTTGATTTTTTATCTTTTATTGTTCAGTATTTTAATTTGCATCACCTTCATCGACTATGATCATCAGATCATACCTGACGGACTTGTATTATTGGGTTTTGTAATAGGCTTGATCTATAAACTTGCTTTATATTATTTTGTAGGTACACCTATAGAGGTTCTAAACAGTTTATTAGGATTTTTAGCAGGTGGAGGATTCTTTTTATTGATTGCTGTTATTTCAAATGGTGGCATGGGTGGAGGCGATATTAAGCTGATGGCCATGCTGGGATTTTGGTTTGGTTGGCGAGATATTATTCTTATTTCTTTTCTGTCTTTTATAATAGGAAGCGTTATCTCTATAATGTTATTGACTACTAAAATAAAGTCACGAAAAGATGCCATACCCTTTGGACCCTTCATTGGAATAGCTACTTTAATTGTGATCCTTTATAAAAATTATATTTTAATGCATTACATAAATTTATTTATGTAATAGCATGATTTAATAAAACAACTAACAACCATGAACCATAAATAAAGGGGTGAGAGCTATTGAAAAGATTCAAGTCGTTTGGCAAAAATAAAGAAGTACTGGCGCTTGATATTGGGAGTCATAGTGTAAAGGCTGTTGTGGGCAAATATGAAAAAAACAAAATAATTATTTATAATGCCTTTACTATACCGATACCATTTGAGTGCTATGATGATGGAAAAATTATCAATATGTTGGAATTAAAAGAAGCTTTAAAAAAAGCATTAGAAGAAAACCAGATAAAAACCAAAGAAACGATTTGTACTATTGAAAGTACCTTTGTTATTACAAGAGAACTCTTGCTGCCGGTGGTTCAAGAGGAAGAGTTAAAGGAAATGGTTCACTATGAGGTGGAACAGTATTTACCCATTGAGCTAGACAAGTATGTTATACAACATAAAATTATTGAAGAGCTTACGGAGGAAAATGTAAATAAGTATAGAATACTAGTGGCCGCTCTTCCTATAGAAATAGCATGGGATCATTTTGAATTACTAGAGTTTTTAGATTTATCTCCTGTAGCCTTAGACCTTCACTCTAATGCCATCTGTAAGCTTTTGGATGCCGATATCATGATCAACAATACAGAAACTATTGAAAATAAAACTATTGCTTTAATTGATTTAGGACATAGTCATATCAATGTAATGATTATTGAAAATGGTGTTTATAAATTCAATAGGCTAATGGATTTAGGTTCAGGTAGTATGGATATGATTATTGCAAACTACTTAAATATTGATTTAGATGAAGTCCAAAAGCAGAAAGCCGCAATAAAGAATATAAGC
Source organism: Clostridium aceticum (assembly GCF_001042715.1). Classification (NCBI taxonomy): domain Bacteria; kingdom Bacillati; phylum Bacillota; class Clostridia; order Peptostreptococcales; family Natronincolaceae; genus Andreesenella; species Andreesenella acetica. The sequence continues at coordinate 1,902,571 of NZ_CP009687.1, forward strand.
GCTGGTATGGAAGAAGCGGCTGTTTCAAATGAACCAGTACCTTTAGAAAAGTCTATTGCTACGGATACTGTGTTGGATGTGGTAAAAAGCAGCTTAGATAATTGGGTTGATGAAATCAATAGGGTATTTAAATATTATACCAGCAGAAGTGCAGGTAATAGGATTAATAGCATTTTTATTTATGGAGGCAACACTGGCTTTAAGGGATTAGACCAGTATATGACGAAGGTCTTTGGTATTACCACTGTTAAGGTGAAGGAAATAAGTAGTATAGAAGTTTTAGATCAATCAACTGCAGATGCTTTGTCAATGTATCTTAATGCAATAGCTTCTTTAATTAGAAAGTGAAAGGAGGGAGTCTAAGGGATATGAGGGACTTAAATTTTTTTGAACCATATATACAACAGCCAGAAAAAACCAGTAGTAAGCGTCTAATGGGTTTAGTTGTTTTAGTTGTTGTAGCTTTTATAATTGTTTTTTATCCTGTAAAGATGCTTTATGAAGTGAAGGCACTGCAGGATAAAGTTCTTTCCTTTAATGCAGTAATAGAGTCCCCAGAAACCATCAGTAAGCTAAAGGTGATAGAACAGAAGGAACTTCAACTGATGGAATTAAAGGGAAAAGAAGTGCTTTTTAATAGTTTGGAAACTAAGATTAATAGTCAAACAATGACCAACGACTTACTAATTCAATGGATTTTGCAAGAGGTACCTAATGATGTGTATTTCGACGAATTGAATATTACTGAAAATACAGTTCAGGTACAGGGTAGAGCTAGCCATAAGTTCCCAATTGCTCAAATTGAGCACAACTTACGTCATTCAACTTATTTTGATGAAGTATTTATTCCTTCTATTGCATATAAAGATGGTCATTATAGTTTTTCCATTACATTTAAGGCAAAGGATGTGACTGCTGATGATGTTGAATAGACGAGAAAAAGTTTTAATAGGTTTGTTGCTGGGTGCTGTTATTTTGGGGGCGTATTATAGGTTTTTAATAATGCCTCTTCATACTGCTTTGGATCAGGTGAAGCTAGAGAAGGAAGAAACAGAGGTTGAATACTTGGTGGTACAGCATAAACTTGATTCTCAAGCACAATTAAGTAATCAGATAAATGATTTAAATAATGAAATTGCTAGGCTTGCTGAAGGTTATTTTGGAAGTATTGAACAAGAAGATGTTATTTTATTGTTTAGTGACTTTGTTTTGGAAAAAAACATGAAGGTCTCCTCTTTGTCCTTTTCTAAATCCACACTGGAGGATTTGAACAGTGTAGAAGAAGATCAAGAAAACCCTGGTGAAGAGCAGATAAAGACAGAGGTCCTTTCAGTACAGATGGGTTTCGAGGGGGATTATAGGGGATTAATTGATTTTCTAAAAACCGTAAGAGAGTATGATAAAAAAATTATTGTAAAGAACTTAAAAGTTAACAACAGACAGCAGGGACCATTGTCTGGAAGTCTTTCATTGGATTTTTATAGTGTTCCTGAGGTGAATAATTATTTCCCTAAAGAAAACAGTATTTTACATTATACCAGCTTTTCAGAGTCTGACTATGAAAAGATATGGAGTCCTCTAAAGGTTCTTGATCTTTTTAATGGGGGAGGGCACGTGCCTTGGATAGCAGGAGGCAGTGCACCCAAGAATTTAAACACCTATAACTTAGGTAATAAGAGTTTAGCCAATGAAGGTTTAAGCAGCAAAGAATTGGATGCCTTAGATGTCAATGAAAGTCTTAGAACAAGGACACTTCTTTATAATTTTGAAGGCAACAATTCCTTTTTTGCAGGTGTTCCACGGGATATTGTTGGTAATGCTTCTTTATTTACAACTTCCTTACAGGGAAATTACTCTACAAAAGTACAATATGATTTCATACGAGATAGAGATTACAATGCTGCTAACTTAATTCTTGAAAAAGAGTCCATCACGATTGCAAGACAGCCGGAAATCTTAGCAATATCTGTTTATGCCTATGAGACCAACTATCATAATATAGGCTTTATATTGGTTGATGTATCAGGTGGGGAATTTAATGTGCCTTTAGCATATGGGGTTGATTGGGGAGGATGGCGTACGATAGAAAGAACTTTACCTGCAGGAATCGTTTATCCAGCAAAAATTCAAAGGATTTATATAGAGCAGGGCGAGACTTTAGATCATTTGAAGGGAAGCTTTTTGTTTGATAAATTAGAAGTTCTTTATGCTAGTACTTCTGACTATCCAAAGTAGTTTTTAAGAAAATAGGGCTTGTAGGTTATTTCCTACTTAAGTCCTATTTTTTTCACGATAATACAAATATTTCCAATTTAAGAAGGGTATAGAAAAAATGTGACGAATATTTAAATTATTGTAATATTTAGATAAAAACCGTTTTCATGGAGGTGGGTAAGGAAAAATGCTTAGAAATCAAAGGGGTTTTACTTTGATAGAGTTGGTCATTACCCTCTTTCTTTTAGGAATTTTAGTTTCAGTGACTTTTCCTACCTATAATGGTGTATACGATAGATTTCTTTTGCAAAATACTGCTAATGAAATAAAGAGTGCCCTTTATTTGGCGCAGCAATATAGTTTAGATGAGTCAAGGGATTATTGCTTCGAACTATTTCAAGATATTTTTAGAGTAAGGGAGCAAAAATTTGGAGGGAGGGTTGTTTATAGACAGAAAATAGATGAAACCATTAAGGTGTTGCCAGGTTATAGCAGTGATGCCACTTATAATTGTCATGGGACAAGCAGCTATAGCAAATTTGTACTAGGAAATAAAAAGGGAGAAAAGATTTATATAGAAACTATGTTAGGAACCGGTAGAGCGAGGGTATCGAAGATTTATTAAGGAGGAGAAAAGTGGGGTAAAAAGTAAGAAGGGGTTTACCTTGATAGAGGTCTTAGTGGCTATTACCTTAGCAGGAATAATGATTACCAGTATATTTTCTATACTTATGAGTATTAACAGAATGCATCAAAGAAGTGTAGCACATTACGAAATCAGTAAAATAGCACAAAGTGTAATGGAAGAACTAAATTTTGCTGAAGTTTTGGAGGATAAAGATTTTGATGAGGAGAACTATGCTATAGAAATAACTAAAGAAAAAATAGATGCTATAAAAAAGGGTTATAGAATTAGATTGAAACTGCAACATGTCTCCTTGAGTACTGAGTATCTATTATATGGTTACGTTAAGGATAGGGATGTCATAGCTAGAGAAATTTATTATGAAATACCTATAGAGCCTTGGGAATTGTTAGATTAAAAAGAGGGAGATAAACTTGAAAATTTTTTGTAGTAATCAAGGGATTACTTTGCTAGAGACGATATTGGCAATGACTTTATTTGCTATGATTATGATGGGCTTAATCATAATTTTAATGCAGAATATTAATTATTGCAGAGAATATCAAGAAATACTAGCCACCAAGCAAAACATACGTTTGACTTTAAACTATATTGAAAAGCGTATCAGAGAATGTAATCATCAGGAAATCATTTATCATGCTGAAACTCAAACGATAGAAGGGAAAAATAACTTAAAAGAAGAGGTTTGGATTGATTTAAGCGGCAATATAAGATATGACAAAAATACTCTCCTCTATTTTAATAGGGCTAGAGGGGAATTGAGAGTCAATAAAAATAAAGAGCATAATGTTTTAGCTATAGGAATTGGAGATATTATTGCTAGAGAGATTATAGAAGGAAGCCTAATAGAAATAGAAGTTATTGGAGCGGATATGGATTATTCAGTAAAAACAAAGCTAAGATTACGTTATTAGTATGGAGTAGATGGCATGAAAAAACATTTAGAAAATTCAAAAGGGTCCATTATTGCTTTTTGTTTTATAATGGGTACAATTGTAATTATGCTGGCTATATCAACATTAACGATTTATACCAATGATTTTATTGCTGTGATATCTAATGGTGATGCCGTAAAAGCATACTATTTAGCAGAGATAGCAGTAGAAGAAACATTATGGGAGATCATGAAGACTACTGAGACGTTAATTTTTCTATATTTTTCGGACTTAAAAGAACATAAAGTGAACTATCTAAAAGACAAAGGAAAAGAAACTTATCAGGAATATCATCCTTTGATTTTTAATAACTATTTACAAAGTCACTTAATCAATAAATTAACAACTTATAAGAAGCAAAACAATCATCCTTTCTTAGATTATGGACATTCCCACAGATATGAAGTTGATTTAAAATATGATGTATTACAAAAGATAGTTATAATAGAAGGTACAGGTATATATAACAATGCCAGAAAAAAGGTGAAGTTAGAGTTAGTACTGCCCTATCAAATACAGGAGGGGATAGATGCTTATGACCTGCCCAGTACCAAAATATATCCATTAAAAATCAGTGGATATCATCAAATTGTTTTGTAAGTTTTGTAAAATATAAAAAAGCTTGTGTCTTACTATAATAATGGAATTTGTAAGGAGGAATAATTGATGGAAGTTAAAAATTATATGGAAGTTGTAGTAAACCAATTGTTACCTGGTATTTTAAAACGTTATAAAGATATATGTGGCTGTGATAGGTGTATAGCAGATATAAAAGCTATCACATTGAATCTTCTACCACCAAAGTATGTGGCAACTGAATCAGGAGAACTCTACCAAAAAGTCAATGCGTTATCAGTACAGTTTGAAGCAGATGTAACCAATGCTGTTATTCAGGCTATAAATAAAGTGAAGAATAACCCTAGACACTAGTGGGGATAGAAAAGGTTAGCATGGTTAAAATAAATCAAAAAACTATTCAAATAGAAAAAAATGTGGTATGATAATATAGAATTTTACATAAAGGAAGTGTTTAGAAACTTTGGAAAAATATTTAGTAATTCATGGACCAAATTTAAACCTTCTTGGAACAAGAGAGCCAGAGGTTTATGGTACAGTGACTCTACAACAGGTGAATGAAAGATTATTAGCGGAGGCTGAAAAAAACGGTGTAGAATTGGACATAATTCAAAGTAATGATGAAGGAGAAATCATTAATTTATTACATAAGCACAGGAGTCTACAGGGTGTGATTATTAACCCAGCCGCCTATACTCATTACAGTGTTGCTATTCATGATGCCATAAAATCCATCAGTGTCCCTGTAGTAGAAGTACATCTAAGCAATATCCATAGCAGGGAGGAGTTTAGGAAAAAGTCTGTTACAGCAGCAGCCTGTATTGGTCAAATCAGCGGCTTCGGATATCATAGTTATATATTAGGACTCTATGCACTTATTCATCATAACCAATTATAGCTTAGTGTAGGAGGCTTTATCTTAATGAATGAAAGAATCAATAAGTTAAGAGAAGTATTGAATGAAAAAAAACTAGAGGCCGTACTTGTTTTTAAACCAGAAAACAGAAGATATTTTTCTAATTTCACAGGTACCACAGGCTTTGTGCTTATTACCAATACAGAGGCAAAGTTTATTACGGATTTCAGATATGTTGAACAAGCAAAAAATCAGTGCAAGGGCTATGAAATCGTAGAAGTCAGCAGATTAGAACCTCTAACGACGATTATTGAAAAAATGAATCTAAAGACGATAGGGATTGAAGAGGAGTTTTTTACTTATGGGCATGCTGTAGACTTTTTATTAAAGTTAAAGGATGTTAAGTTAGAGGCTTTAGAGGGGGCTTTAACCAAGATCAGGGCTGTTAAGTCTCAGGAGGAAATAAGCTGTATCGCTAAAGCTGCTTCATTGGCGGATGAAGCTTTTCATCATGTCTTACCCCTCATAAGACCAGGAGTAGTAGAAACAGAAATAGCATTGGAGTTAGAGTTTTTTATGAGAAAGAATGGTGCTATTGGTGCTAGTTTTGATTTTATTGTGGCTTCAGGAGTAAGATCCTCATTGCCTCACGGGGTTGCATCAGAAAAAGTTATTGAAGCAGGAGACTTTGTTACATTAGATTATGGATGTATCTATAAAGGTTATTGTTCTGATATGACTAGAACTGTTGTTGTTGGAAAAGCTAATGATAAGCAAAAAGAAATATATGCTACTGTGCTTGAAGCTCAAGAAACTGCTCTTAAGGCAGTAAGACCAGGTTTTACAGGTAAGGAATTAGACAGCATAGCCAGAAAAGTCATTGGAGATAAAGGTTACGGTGAGTATTTCGGGCATGGATTAGGACATGGTGTAGGCTTAGAAATCCATGAGTTGCCTCATGTAAATATGATAGGAAATCTTTCGATGACATCAGGTATGGTGATTACGATAGAACCTGGTATTTACATACCTGATTTTGGTGGGGTTAGAATTGAAGATTTGGTAGTAGTAACAGATGATGGCTATGAAGTTCTATCGAAAACTCCAAAAGAGTTGATTGAAATTCAAATATAATATTTAAAGATCAATGGAGGGATTTTATGATTTCAGCAGGAGATTTTAGAAAAGGCGTTACATTCGAAATGAATGGAGAGCCATTTGTAGTTTTGGATTTTCAACATGTTAAGCCTGGAAAAGGGGCAGCTTTTGTCCGAACCAAGTATAAGAACTTAAAAACAGGAGCTACTAGAGAAGAAGCTTTTAACCCTTCTGATAAATTTCCACGTGCTCATATTGAAACAAAGGAAATGCAATATCTTTATAATGACGGTGAGTTGTATTATTTTATGGACAATGAAACCTTTGAGCAAGCACCTTTAACCTTTGAGGAAGTGGAGGATGCTATAAAGTTCTTAAAGGAAAATGAAAATGCCACTATGAAGTTCTATCAAGGGAGACCTTTCCAAGTAGATCCACCAAACTTTGTTGAGTTACAAGTAACAGAAGCAGATCCTGGAGTAAAAGGAGATACAGCTTCTAATGTTACTAAGTCTGCTACCTTAGAAACTGGAGCGGTAATTCAAGTTCCTTTATTTGTAAACGAAGGAGATAAGGTCCGTGTAGATACTAGGACAGGAGAGTATATGTCAAGAGTATAAATGCACAATTTTTGGTAAACAATATAAGGTAGTTGTATTTGTACTATCTTAATCAAAGGAGGAAGAACTATGAATCACTTATTTGAAAAGGTTGCTTATTTGAAAGGCTTAGCTGAAGGATTAAATATTGAAGAGTCTTCTAAAGATGGCAAAATTATACTAGGCATTATAGATGCTTTAGACGATTTTGCAGAAGCTATTGTTATGATGAATGAAGATCAAGAAGATTTAACCGAATATGTTGAGGCTTTAGACGAAGATTTAGCAGAAGTGGAAGAAGAATTATTTGAAGAAGATGACGAGGATGATGAAGATGAAGATATCGACTTCATGGAAATTGAATGTCCAAACTGCGATGAAGAAATCTATGTAGACGAAGACTTATTCTATGATGAAGATCCAGAGGTAGTATGTCCTCGTTGCAGCGAAGTAATAAAAATCGATGTAGAAAATGAATGTGATCATGGGGGATGTAATCATCACCATCATGAGTAAGAAGTGTGTAACTCTTGAAAAACCAACAAACTTATTGTTGGTTTTTCTTTTTTTTTGGAATTAAGAATAATTTGGCTGTAACGTAAATATCTATTATATATAAGGAGGGACATGTTGTGATAATGAATAGTCAAAACACTAATTTTATTGAAAAAAATACAGTCCTCCACTTAGAAAAGTTTTTATGTCCTGAAGTTAGGGAACTGGTAAGTAAGATTCCAAAGGATATAAAAAGTACAATGGAGGAAATAAGGCTAAGGATTCATCAACCTTTAATGATTTACGCCAATAATCAAGATTACTTTGTAAGTAAAGAGGGAGAATTATTATTGGAAGAAAAAAATGGCTATAGAATTTCTAAAAGAAATATTGAAAACACCCTGCAATTTATCACTAATTATTCTATTTATGCGGTGGAGGAAGAAATAAAAAGGGGTTATATCACTGTGCAGGGGGGCCATAGGGTTGGTATTGTAGGTAAGGTTTTACATGACAGTAGTGGTGTGAAAACCATCAAAGAGTTTACTGGATTAAATATAAGAATTTCAAGGGAGAAGTTGGGGATTTCCTCTAGTGTTTTTAAATATCTTATTAATGATAAAAAAGAGTTTATGAATACGCTAATTATTTCTCCTCCCCAGTGTGGAAAAACCACCTTGTTAAGAGATTTAATTAAAAATCTAAGTGATGGGGTGCCTAACTTAAGGTTTAAGGGTTTAAAAGTGGGTGTAGTGGATGAACGTTCAGAGATTGGAGCTTGTTTTCAAGGAATACCTCAAAATAATTTAGGTATAAGAACCGATGTATTAGATGCTTGTCCGAAGGCACAGGGAATGATGATGCTGATTCGAGCCATGTCGCCTCAAGTGATAGCAACAGATGAGATTGGAAGGGAGGAGGATAGTGTGGCAATACAAGAGGCACTACTAGCAGGGATTAAGCTGATTACTACAGTTCACGGAAACTCCCTAGAGGATATAATGTCCAAAAAGGTAATAGGAAGATTGGTAAAAGAAGGAACCTTTGAGAGGATTATGATCTTATCAAACAGTAAAGGTGTCGGAACCGTAGAAAAAATTATAGATGGACATACCTTTAAAGATTTACTAAAGTTACCTATTCAAAATAAGGTGGCGGATTAATATGGTAATAAAACTAATAATTTCTTTTATCATCATAGGATGCAGTTCTTTAATCGGCATCATCTATGCCAATACCTTTATAGAGAGAACAAAACTTTTGGCCAGTGTCCTATCTACTTTACAAATGTTAGAAACAGAAATTGTTTTTAGTGCAACCCCTTTACCAGAACTTTTAAGCAAAGTAGCTAGAAAAAGTAGAACTGAGATGGGTAGGATCTTAGAAAATACTGCAGAAATTTTAAGGAGAAATGAAGGTTATTTATTTCCTGAGGCCTGGAAAAAAGCCATTGAAGGAGTAGGAGATGAAACAGTTTTTGCTAAGGAGGATTTAGATCTATTATTAAATCTCGGAAATACCTTAGGAATCTCTGATACTAGTGATCAAGTAAAGCATATACGCTTAACCATGGAAGAAATAAAAAGAAATTATGAGCTGTCTATTATAGTCCAAAGTAAAAGTGTTAGGCTATATAGAAACCTAGGATTTTTAGTAGGAATTACTATAGTAATTGTTTTTTTCTAACTATTTTAAGGGGGAGAGATGAATGATCATGAATGTGGATTTAATTTTTAAGATTGCAGCGATTGGTATTTTGGTTTCTGTACTAAATCAAGTACTCATAAGAGCAGGGCGGGAGGAGCAGGCTATGATGACAACTTTAGTGGGGATTGTGGTAGTGCTGATGATGGTCATCAATTTGGTAAGTAATCTATTTGACACAGTAAAAACAATGTTTCAACTGTACTAAGGGTGTGATAAAATGGAAATTTTTCAAATTGTAGCAATAGGATTGGTTGCAGCTGTTCTATCGGTATTGGTAAAGCATCAAAAACCAGAAATAGGCATTTATATTGGTCTAGCCACAGGAATCATTATATTCCTGTTTATTGTAACAAAGTTACAGTCAGTGATTGAAATTCTTAACCAATTGGCCAATAAAATAAATATTGATGATATCTATTTATCTACAATTTTAAAAATTGTAGGTATCGCCTACATAGCGGAGTTTGGAGCACAGGTTTGTAAAGATGCAGGGGAAGGAGTGATTGCATCTAAGATAGAATTTGCTGGAAAAATACTCATTATGGTGATGTCAGTACCTATTTTAGTGTCCTTAATGGATTTGATTATCAACATAGTACCTTAGGATGTGATATCTATGAAAAAAACTATTATTGTAAGCATGGTGATTTACTTTTTACTGACTTCTATGGTATGGGGACAAGAAGAAGGCTTAACACCAGAGGGAATCATACAAAATCAGATAGAAAAGCTGGAGATAAAAGAATTACAGGATATTATGGATGTGATGAATAGAGATTTAGAAGATTATATGCCTAGAGTGGATATAAGACAGTTTATTATGAATCTTATACGAGGAGAAGCTACATTATCTTTAGGTGATATTGTAAGAGGCAGCACCAGGGTTTTGTTTAAAGAGGTGGTTGCCAACTGGAAGCTATTGGCACAAATTATTGTATTAGCAGCGATATGCGCAGTCTTAAGAAATCTACAGAGTGCCTTTGAAAATGAAGTGGTAGGAAAACTAGCCTATAATGTGTGTTACTTGGTGATCATTAGCATTACTATTAAAAGTTTTATGATCGCTATTGGTATCGGAAAAGAAACCATAGATTTGATGGTAAGTTTTATGCAGGTTTTGATGCCAGTGCTTCTAGCAATGTTGATGGCGATAGGCGGCATAACAACTTCAGCGATTTTACATCCTATTTTATTAGGAGCTATTGGATTTGTGGGAACCATCATCAAAGTCACCATACTACCGTTGATTTTATTCTCTGCAGTGCTGGCAATCGTAAATAATCTATCTTCTAAGATTCAAGTGACAAAGCTGGCGGGGTTATTAAAACAAGCGGCGGTAGTAACACTAGGTTTTATATTGACCACCTTTGTAGGAATCATTTCTATCCAAGGAATTACCGCCTCTACTGTAGATGGGGTAACCATCAGGACCGCTAAATTTGCAGTAGACAAGTTTATTCCAATCGTAGGTGGTTTTTTATCAGAAGCTATGGATACAGTTATTGGATGTTCTTTAGTACTGAAAAATGCTGTAGGAGCAATCGGGCTCCTGTCCATCTTTGTTTTGTGTTTGATGCCTATGATAAAAATCCTTGCCCTAATTATTGTTTATAAACTGTGTGCAGCACTGATTGAACCCATCTCAGAAGATGGACTAGTAGATTGTTTAAACAGCATGAGTAGCGCATTAACCCTTTTATTTGCAACAGTCAGTTCGGTAGCAATCATGTTTTTTCTTACAATAACAATTATTGTAAGCACAGGAAATATTACTGTAATGATGAGGTGATAGGGTGGAGATTATTAGAGAATGGATTATTACGATTGTATCGGTCATCATCTTTGTAACCTTTGTAGAGATCCTTATACCAGACTCCGATAATAAAAGGTTTATTAATGTGGTTGTTGGACTGCTGATTATGATTGTAATACTGAACCCTGTTATGAGACTGCTTCAAGGAGAAATGGATCTAGGAGGGAGAATTCTACAGGCTTCAAATCATATGGAGTACAGAACAGCACAAAATAGAATAGAACAAAGTGATTATATGCAAACAGAAGTTGTTGTTGCCCTGTACAAAGATCAGCTAAAACAACAGATGAAAAAAAGGTTGGAAAGTATTTCTTCCTATGTTGTGGAGGATCTTCAGCTGCAAATAGAAGAAGAAAATACTGAGGACTTTGGGATGATTCATCGAATAGATATCGTGATTAGAGAAGCTGGGGAAGACACCAGTATAAAAAAAGGAATAGAGCCCATAAAAATTGATGTAGCTTTGAATAAAAGTAATAATACTGTGGAAGCTCAGAGCATATGGATAAGTAATGAAGGAGAAAGTATAAAAAATGACTTTAGTACTTACTATAACCTACCAAAGGATAACATAAATATTTATATACACAGGGATAGGTGAAAAAAGGAGGATAAAAATGGATAAAGACAAACTTAAAGGTCTATTTAAAAGCTTGCTATCGAAAAAGTATATTGCTAATCTTTTGGTTCTTATGGCAATAGGTGTTATGGCCTTAATTGTTTCCAGTAACTTTTTTATGAAGGACACTAGGACAAAGAATATCTACAGTGATCCTACTGAGAATGTGTTGGTTCAACAAAATAATCAACCCATGATGGAGGAGGAAGTGGTGGAACATAGGTTAAAGGAAATTTTGCAAAAAATTCAGGGGGTTGGAGAAGTTGAGGTAATGGTTACCTTTGAAATGGGAACAGAAATTATACCGGCTTCAAATACCACAAAATCTACAGATACAACAGAGGAGAAGGATTCTGGAGGAGGAACAAGGGTTGTGGCTTCGGAAAATATTACGGAAACAGTCGTTGTTGCTAATGAAGGCAATGGGCACAAACCGTTGGTTCTAAAGGAAATAAAGCCACAGGTAAATGGAGTGATTGTGGTTGCTGAAGGAGCAGAAAATATAGAGGTAAAAGTAAAATTGTACGAAGCTGTAAAAACGGTTCTGCAAGTGCCAGGACATAAGGTTGAAGTGTATTCAAAAAAATAGTAAGGGGGAATAAAAATGAAATTAAAGCTTTCAAATGTAGGAAGAAAAAATGTTGTTATCTTTTCTTTGGTGATTATGTTGGGATTGATCGGATATATAAATTATAGCCTCAATAGACAATCTCTATTGCAGACTTCCAGCGAATTGGAACAGTATAGAATGACAATGTTAGAGGAAAGTGGTATGATGCTGGATCTATTAGAAGAAGATGCTTTGGCAGAGGAAGATGAATTAGAGAATCAAGATCAAAATCCAGAAGAAGAGGCAATGGAAGATGTTGAAGAACAAAAAGAAACAGAAGATGTAACAAAAGAAGAATTGGAAACAGCCCAAGTAGTGGACAGTAGGAGTTATAATGAAGTAGTAGGTCTAGTGGAAGAAACAAATACAGAGATAGCCCAAACCATTACCAACAGAGAAGCAATGCAAAGAAATACATATTTTATTGAAAGCAGACTAGAAAGAGATAAAAAGCGTAGTGAAATGATCAGCTACTTAAATGATATTATTAATAACCAGTTAACCAGTGAGGAGATTAGAGGAGAAGCACAAAATGTAAAATTAGATATGATTTCTAGTACTGAAAAAGAAGTTTTAATAGAGAATATGATTGTAGGAAAAGGTTTTAATGATGCTCTTGTATACTTAACGGATCAATCTATTAATGTTGTAGTAAACGCTGATGCACTAACAGAAACAGATGTAGCAAAAATTGTTGATATCATAAGAAGGGAAACAACCATAGGTATGCAGGGTATAACCATTATGAATAAAAAATAGAAGTAATAGAAGTGTTTGTCATTAAAGCGTGAATTTGGTATAATAAAAATTGAAATATGTTTAAAAATTTGAAATACTGGGAAGTAGCCATAGATGTAGGGGGTATACCAATGGATGCAATTGAAAAACTAGAGTATGGAGAAGTAAAAGTAGCAGATGAGGTGATTGCTACGATAGCTGGAATTGCAGCAACAGAGGTAATTGGCGTATGCGGCATGAGTGGAGGCCTAGTAGATGGTATTGCTGAAATTTTAGGTAAAAAAAATCTATCTAAAGGTGTGAAGCTAGAGGTAACAGGAGAAGGCGTAACGATAGATTTATATCTTATTGTAGATTATGGTGTAAAAATCCCAGATCTAGCTTGGAAAATACAAGATAATGTAAAAAATACACTTGAAAGCATGATCGGTACAAAGGTCATTGACGTAAATATTCATATACAAGGCGTTAATTTTCCTAAAGAAACAACTGAAGAAGTTCCAGTTCCTAAAGGTTGAAATTGAATACTTTTTTTCATAACTAACCCTCTGAATTCAGAGGGTTAGTTTGAATTTCACTTTGAAGACTTTAGTAGTTGATCTTCAATGGGTTTTAGCGAAGGAGGACATAACTTAAATAAGATACGTTATAAAAGTATCTGCTTTTGGATACTATCATTAATAGCAATATACAATCATTAGCGTTAACTTAACACAATTATTACCAAAATTCTCTCGAACTGTCATCCTGAGCGTAGCGAAGGATCTTGGAATAACGGAGGATGACAAATTATGGTTTAAGTTAACGCTAATAAAACTTTTATAGAAGAACGAATAACTACAGGAGGCTAAGATCCCTATGAATAGAAAATTAGCTAGAGAATTATGTATGAAGGCCATCTTTGAAATGCTTATGAATAAAGAGTATGATGAAAAACTAATAAAAAACTATTTATCAGAAGAAGAAGAGATAGAGGAGCTGCAAGCAGCTTATATACGAGGCGTTATCACAGTTACGGTGGATCATCTAGAAGAGATAAATAGCATGATAGAAAAATATGCTATTGGTTGGACTTTAGATCGTATTGCGAAAGTAGATTTAGCAATTTTACAATTGGCATTGGCAGAAATTTTATATATTGAAGATATACCTTATAATGTATCCATTAATGAGGCTGTAGAGCTGGCAAAGAAGTATAGCGGCAGTGAATCCACCTCTTTTATTAACGGTATTTTAGGAAAACTTGTAGAAAAAGAAGGTATCAAGAAAAATGATTAAGGAAGCTGTAATATTGGGTTTGGATACCAGTAATTACACTACCTCTTTAGCCCTAATTAATCTCCAGGGGAAGTTGATGAAAGAAGAAAGACAGTTATTACCGGTAGAAAAGGGAAGATTAGGGTTAAGACAATCAGAGGCTTTGTTTCAACATGTGAAGAATATGCCTCTTTTAGTAGAGGCTCTTAGTAAAGATATTTCCTGCCAAGTTGTTGCAATTGCCAGTGCTACAAAACCAAGACCCTTAGAGGAATCTTATATGCCAGTATTTTTAGCAGCTGAATCCTTTGGAAAAACAATGAGCAGCCTGTGGAGAGTGCCTTTTTATGAACTAAGTCATCAAGAGGGACATATCGAGGCAGGCTTATGGTCCCTAGATTTAAAGATGAAAGAACCTTTCTTAGCACTGCATTTATCTGGTGGAACAACAGAACTTTTAAAGGTAACACCTAAAACAGTAGGTTATGAAATTGATATTCTTGGAGGTAGTAGTGATATTAGTGCAGGGCAGTTTATCGATCGTATAGGTGTAAAACTAAATCTCCCTTTTCCTGCTGGAGCTTATTTAGAAGCCTTGTTATCGGAAGGGGAAAAAGGAGATATCAACATTCCCATATCTGTAAAAGGTACTACCCTCAGCTTTTCTGGTCCTGAAACCTTTCTTCAAAGAAGATTAGAACAGAACATTTCTTCTTCACAAATTGCGTTCTCTGTTTTTCAATGTATAGCAAAATCTTTACTGCAACTCATAAAAAATGCTTTAAAAAAATATCCTTATCAGCAAGTATTGTTGGTTGGCGGGGTAGCTAGCAATAAGGTAATAAAAGCTTTTCTAGAAGATCAACTACGAGGGGAAAATGTAAAACTAAATTTTGGTAATCCTAAATACTGTTCAGACAACGCTGTAGGGATAGGGGTTTTAGGATTACAAAGTTATTTGTATAATAAAGATGATTTCGTTTAAGGAGATAAAAAATGGAGGTAAAGACCTTATCGGTTTCAGAAATAACGCAGTATATTAAAAGATTATTAACCAGTGACCCTATTTTATGTAATATTCATGTGGAAGGTGAAATATCAAATTTCAAACTCCATAGCAGCGGGCATATATATTTTACTTTGAAGGACCCTTATAGCAGGATTCCTTGTGTTATGTTTAAATCTAATGCTGATCACTTAAAAATAAGTCCTAAAGATGGAATGAAGGTTGTGATTAAGGGGTATATATCTTTATATGAAAGGGATGGACAGTACCAACTATATGTTCAAGAAATGAAGTCTGCTGGTCTGGGAAACTTACATATAGCCTTTCAACAACTGAAGGATTCTCTTCAAAAAGAAGGACTTTTTGATGCTAAATATAAAAAGACCCTTCCTTTTATTCCTCAAAAAATAGGCATTATTACTTCTCCTACTGGTGCTGCTATAAGAGATCTGTTATCTATTATTAAAAGACGATTTCCAAAGGTGAACTTATCTATATTTCCTGTATTGGTGCAGGGGGATCAGGCAGCAGCTTCCATTGTGAAGGCTATAGAGCTTTGTAATACTTATGAAGATATTGAGGTAATTATTTTAGGCAGAGGTGGGGGTTCTATAGAGGAACTATGGGCCTTTAATGAGGAAGTTGTGGCTAGAGCCATTTTTCATAGTAGGATTCCAATTATATCGGCGGTTGGGCATGAGACAGACTTTACTATAGCTGACTTTGTAGCTGATGTAAGAGCCCAGACACCCTCCGCAGCAGCAGAATTGGTGCTGCCTCAATGGAGGGATGTCATGGAAACCTTAAATGTCCTTGAGAGAAGACTGTTATTTTCAATGAACACAAGGTTGTCACAGGAAAAGCAAAGGCTTGAGACCATCAAAAATAATTATTATTTTAAGTATCCGCTGAATTCTGTGTATGATCAAAAACAATATATAGATCAGCTCTATAAAAACCTTAACAGAGCTATAAGTCAGAAGATATTTTTAAATAAAGAAAATCTCAGAAACACAGTAGAGCGATTAAATAGTCTAAATCCTCTTTCAATATTTTCAAGGGGTTACGCTGTTGTCACGGACCCTCAAGGAAAAAACATTAAAAGTATTACTGAAGTACAGGAAGATGAACTTATAAAAATCAGATTATTAGATGGAAGTATCATGACAAAGGTTATGCAGGTAAAAAAGGAGGACAGGTCTCGTGAAAAAGACAAGCTATGAAAAATCAATAAAACGTTTGGAGGAAGTAGTTCAACAATTGGAAAATAAGGAATTATCTTTAGAAGATTCTTTGAAGCTATTTCAAGAAGGCATAGATCTTTATAGGAATTGTAATACAAAATTAAATGAAATAGAAGAAAAAGTTATGATAATTCTTGAAGAAAACGGAGAAATTAAAAATATTCCATTTACAGATATGGAGGTCTAATCATGGATTGGAAAAGTCAATTAAATCATTATATAGATACAGTGAATATGGAGCTGAAGAGATATTTAGAGGGAAAGAATGATAAAAATAAAACCTTGATGGAGGCGATGGACTATAGCTTAATGGCAGGGGGAAAACGACTAAGGCCCATATTAGCACTGGCTTCTTATGAGATTTTTAATGATAACTTACAGGAGGTTTTACCCTATGCCTGTGGTATAGAGATGATTCATACCTATTCTTTGATTCATGATGACTTACCAGCCATGGATAATGATGATTATCGTAGAGGAAGATTGACCAATCATAAGGTTTTTGGAGAAGGTATTGCTATTTTAGCTGGAGACGGACTGTTAAACTATGCTTTTGAAATCATGTTACAGGATGCAGTAAAAAAGGATCCTATACAGCCTTATGTGGAAAGTATAAAAGTAATTGCTGAAGCGGCAGGGATCAATGGTATGATTGGTGGACAGGTAGTAGACCTTGAAAGTGAAAACAAAAAAATAGATGCTAAAACCATGGATTATATACATTTAAATAAAACAGCAGCATTAATAACAGCACCTTTAAAAGTAGGAGCAATTATAGGAAAAGCAAAGGAAGAAGACATAAAAAATATGGAAAACATAGGAAGGATTTTAGGATTAGCCTTTCAAATAAGAGACGATATTTTAGATATTGAAGGAGAACAGGAAAAGTTAGGTAAGAAGGTGGGTAGTGATGAGAATAAAAATAAAGCTACTTATCCAGCAATCTATGGCTTGGAATATTCTAAAAACAAGGTAAGCGAGTTAACCTCTGAGGCGAATCAAAAGATGAATCAATATGTTGGTCGATCTAAGTTTTTATATGAACTAAGTAATTACTTAGTTCATAGGGAGTCTTAATACAAGGAGGTAAATAAGTGGATTTTCTAGATTCAATTTTTAACAACAAAATATTATGGACCTCTGTCTTGGCATGGTTTATAGCACAATCTTTAAAGGTGATACATACATTTATTGTAGATAAGCGATTTAATGCTTCTAGATTTGTAGGTTCTGGGGGAATGCCCAGCTCCCATTCAGCCTTTGTGATGAGCTTGACCACTGCCACAGGAAAAACCCATGGATGGGATTCAACAATATTTGCCATTAGTCTTGCATTTTCTTTAATTGTTATGTATGATGCAGCTGGTGTGAGAAATGCTGTAGGGAAACAAGCAATCATCATTAATAAACTTATAGAGGGAATTCATCATAAAACGGAAAAAAAGGTTAGAGAACAAAGATTAAAGGAGCTAATAGGGCATACACCCATTGAGGTGGTGGTAGGGGCAATTTTAGGCATCCTAATAGGAAAGTTAATGATTTGATAAATGTGTTAGCATATGCTATAATGTTTGCTATATTATCGTTAGTGGTACAGTATTCTAGTCAGTTGAATTAACTTGGAAGACGGGCCTAAAAATCCGTTGAAGGGCACATCGATGAAGTTCTTGGTTTCGGCTTCTGACGCCCAGTCGGGGGTCGTTTCTGGGAGTAAGGAGATGGGGGCGATCCGCAAAGGCATGCGGGCGTTGACCCTCGCTCCGTGGAGGCCGCTTTGCAATTTAGGTTAAATTCAAGTGGTAGAAACCTATACGTTTGTGCGGAGAGTGCGAACGATAGCGTAGCCTGCCTTGCGTGGAATAGGGAGATGAGTAGATCAGGTTTTTGATATCAGGGCCCGATGGAGAAAATCATTGCTACTTGAAATCTATTCTGCAAAAGAGGCTAAGAGTTAATGAAAACTGTTGAGGAAAACTCCTAGACTGTTCGATTTAGAAGCGTAATAAGGATTACAGTGCGGACTAAGTGGTACTCCAGTCCTGTTTATGGTGACAAAACAGAGATTGATTTAAAGGGAAACCGCTGCTATGGCGACAGGCAGTATTGATCTGGGAAATCCTACTGGACCTAAGCCGTAAAATTTACTTATTATGCTACCACTACGACTTGAAGCTGATAGCCAGTGTGCTATCAGCTTTAAGTTTATAACAAAGTATATCTCTCTATTATGTGGAGAATACATATCAGTTGAACTTTGTTAGGTCTTTAAATTGCTTATTTATACTGTTGGAGGGTTATCGTTGTCTAAAAATAATGAAAATGGAAAAAAAGTAAGTCATGATATCAGTGATATTTGGAAAAAATATAATTTGAAGTGGGTAGTTATTGTTTCCATTTGGACATTTATATTGACTATTATGATTACAATAGTAGCAGAGATGGTCTTTATTAATACAAGAGTTGTATTTGCCTTTATTATTCTTATTGGGATTATCCTCATAGGTGTTACTAGTGATATGGTGGGTGTTGCAGTTACTGTGGCCTCAGAAAGACCCTTTCATGCAATGGCGGCAGATCGGGTAGAAGGAGCAAAATATGCTATCAAACTTTTGAAAAATGCTGGGCCAGTATCAAATTTTTGTAATGATGTAATAGGAGATATTTGCGGCATTGTTAGTGGGGCTGCAGGGATCAACATTGTATTGCAGTTGGAGGCATCTTTTCTACCTATTAGCAGGACCCTCTTGGCCGTCATTATGAGTGGTTTTATAGCATCCTTAACAGTTGGGGGAAAGGCTATCGGCAAAAGCGTCGCGATTCTACAATCCCATGTAATCGTTTTTAGTACAGCCAAGGTTTTAAACTTTTTAGACGATAAGTTTAATCTTCATTTATTTTCTAAATCAAATAAAAAAAATAGGAAAGAGAGATGATCCGCATGTACAAAATTTTAGAACAAATCAACTCTCCTGAGGATCTAAAAAAGTTAAAAAGCAATGAAATGAAAATCTTAGCAGAAGATATTAGGAGGTTTTTAGTTGATTCTGTTTCTAAAACAGGAGGACACCTAGCTTCCAACCTTGGTGTAGTAGAACTAACGTTAGCCTTGCATACAGTATTTAATACCTTAGAAGATAAGATCATCTGGGATGTTGGACACCAAAGTTATGTGCACAAAATATTAACCGATAGAAAAAGTCAATTTCATACTATTAGACAATATAAAGGGATTAGTGGGTTTCCTAAGAGGTATGAAAGTCCCCATGATCATTTTGATACTGGACATAGTAGTACTTCTATTTCAGCTGCACTAGGTTTGGCCAGTGCTAGAGATTTAAGTAAAGACAAGTATTCTGTAGTAGCGATAATTGGTGATGGTGCTTTAACGGGGGGGATGGCTTTTGAGGCCTTAAATCATGCGGGGCAAAGTAAAAGAAATCTTATTGTTATTTTAAATGACAATGAAATGTCCATATCTCAAAATGTTGGAGGCTTATCAAATTATTTAAATAAAATTAGAACCAATACTGTCTATTCTAAGGTGAAGGGAGATGTAGAAAGCCTAATTACAAACATACCTGCCATAGGAAAGACTGTTATCAGAACTGCTGGAAAAGCAAAGGACTGTATTAAATATCTTTTCGTTCCAGGGGCTTTGTTTGAAGAACTGGGTTTTAAATATATTGGGCCTATAGATGGCCATAATTATAGTGAGATTTGCAAGGTTTTAAAGAATTGTAAAAATATCTCTGGGCCTATATTGTTGCATGTTATGACCCAAAAAGGTAAGGGATATCCTTTAGCTGAGAAGTTTCCTGACAAGTTTCATGGGGTAAATCCTTTTAAGATTGAAACAGGTCAACCCCTATCTGCCAGCACAAGCGTTTCTTACTCGGAGGTTGCAGGCAATACTTTAGTAGCCTGTGCTGAAAAGGACAAAAAAATTGTGGCGATTACTGCCGCCATGCCTGCAGGGACAGGTTTATCCAACTTTGCAAAATGTTTTCCAAAAAGATTTTTTGATGTAGGTATTGCAGAGCAACACGCAGTCACTTTTGCTGCTGGTATGGCGGCTTCAGGATACAAACCGTGTTTTGCTGTGTACTCTACTTTTTTACAAAGAGCATATGATCAGGTGATTCATGATGTATGTCTTCAAAACCTACCAGTAGTATTTTTAATTGATCGTGCGGGCTTAGTAGGAAATGATGGGGAAACTCATCATGGAAGTTTTGACATTTCCTTTTTATCACCAATTCCCAATTTGACAATTATGGCTCCTAAAAATGGATGGGAGTTACAGAAGATGATAGAATTTGCTGTGCAGTATCATGGTCCGATAGCCATAAGGTATCCTAGAGGGTCTGCTATGACGATGGAGAATGTCACAAATAACCCTATTGCTTTAGGGAAAGCTGAAATTCTGTACGAAGGCGGCAAGGATGCTTTGATTATAGCAGTAGGCCATATGAATACTTCTGCATTAAAAATTTGTGAGGCGTTAAAAGAGAAGGAGATAGGAAGTACTTTATGTAACCTTAGATTTATCAAGCCTATGGATGAGGCTATGCTGATAAAGCAGGCGAAAAACCATAAAAAGATTTATGTGATAGAGGATAATGCTAAGATCGGTGGAGTAGGAGAACAAATACAGGCAATGTTTAATAACAATAAAATTTTTAAAGAAGTGTATACATTAGGACTGCCAGATGTATTTGTTGAGCATGGAGATGTCAGTACTTTATATCATCTTTATGGTTTAAGTATAGAAGAAATTGCAAAAAAAATAAGTGAAGATTTTGAATCGAAAATTATCAAAAATATTAGAATACGTTAATAGGAGCAATGTGTTGATGGATAAGATAAGATTAGATACACTCTTAGTAGAAAAAGGATATTTTGATAGCAGAGAAAAGGCTCGGCGTACTATTATGGCGGGCTTAGTCTTTATAGATCATCAGAAAATCGACAAACCAGGCACAAAGGTAAATAGTGCCTGTGAGATTTTAGTAAAGGGCAATGCTATTCCTTATGTCAGTAGGGGCGGGTTAAAACTTGAAAAGGCTATGAAGGAATTTGGTATCGACTTAAAGGATAAAGTTTGTTTAGATATTGGTGCTTCAACCGGTGGATTTACAGACTGTATGCTGCAAAATGCTGCTGCAAAGGTCTATGCTATAGATGTAGGTTATGGTCAGTTGGACTGGAAACTAAGACAAGACCCAAGAGTAGTTGTGATGGAGCGAAGAAACATTCGTTATGTAGAACCACAAGAGTTACAGGAATTGGGGGATTTTGCTTCTATAGATGTATCTTTTATTTCCTTAAAACTTGTACTGCCGGTGGTAAAGACGCTGCTTAAAAGCCCTTCTTCAGAGATTGTTGCTTTGGTAAAACCTCAATTTGAGGCTGGTAAGGAAAAGGTAGGGAAAAAAGGAGTGGTAAAAGATATTAATGTTCATAAAGAAGTTGTTGATAATATTATAGATTATGCAAAATCTATAGGACTTCACATAGAAAACTTTTCTTATTCCCCTATTAAAGGGCCAGAGGGCAATATTGAATATTTATTACATATGAAAACTAATGTTGAAGAAGACCAAGGGATAAGGCCAGAAGAGGTTGATAAAATTATTTATGAATCTCACCAATCTTTAGAAGGAATGTAAGATTTTTTTTCAATAAGAATAATGTGTTTTCTTGGGAGGAAAAAATTTTTTTTTGAAGAATAGAGTATATATACTGCTTTTTATAAATAAATATACATGCTTTTATTAATGATGAGAGATGATTATTTTTAAACATTTGAGGAGGTTGTCTATGAAGTATACTAGGCATGCAAAAATTTTAGAAATCATAGATAATAAAGAGATCGAAACCCAAGAAGAATTATCAGAGGAATTGAAGAAGATGGGACTAAACGTTACCCAGGCCACTGTATCAAGAGATATTAAAGAGTTGAGACTCATTAAGGTAATGTCTAAAAGCGGGAAATATAAATATGCTACTTTAAATAGTCAGGAAAATATTTTATCTGATCGATTGATAAGATTATTTAAGGACGCTATACTATCCTATGATCACGCTGGCAATATCCTGGTATTAAGAACGATCCCGGCGGCAGCACAGGCAGCGGCATCAGCTATAGATGCGGCAAATATGGAGGATATTGTAGGTACAGTTGCAGGGGATGATACTATTTTTGTTGTGATAAGGGATGCAACAAAGATGGAGGAAATGATTGATAAGTTTAGAAAACTAATGAGATAGAATGGGGGGCCTTTATGCTTTTAGAGCTGGAGGTAAAAGACTTTGCTTTAATTGATAGGCTAAACCTGCACTTTGATAGTGGCTTAAATATACTGACGGGAGAAACGGGGGCAGGAAAATCTATCATTATAGATGCGGTAAATATGGCCATCGGTGAGAGGGCAGATAGGGACTATGTAAGATCCGGCAGTAAAAAGTCAATGATACAAGCTATTTTTTCTACGGAGGATGTGAAGGACTTAAGCACTATATTGGAAGCCTATGGTATAGATTGGGAGGAAGAGCAGAGTCTGATTGTCACTAGGGAAATCTATGCAAATGGTAGGAGTGTCAGTAGAGTCAATGGTATTATTGTCAATCAAGGTGTACTAAAACTAATCACAGAAAAATTGATTGATATACATGGTCAGCATCAACATCAGTCCTTACTAAATTCTGATTTTCACATCGATGTATTGGATGCTTATGGAGGTAAAAAGATTCATGATTTGTTAAAAATCTTATCTGAAAAACATAAAAAATATTTATCTTTACAAAAAAAACTTGGTTCATTTTGTTATGATGAGATGGAACGGGAGCGGAAAATTGATTTACTAAAGTTTCAAATTGAAGAAATAGATAACGCCGAACTAAAAGTAGGAGAAGAAGAAGACCTGCTTCAGCAAAAAAATCTTTTGGGTAATAGTGAAAAAATATATACTACGTTGGCTACAATTTATGAAGACTTTTATAATAGTACAATACAACCTTCTGTGTTAGACCATATTTCAAAAAATGTTAAATCACTGCAAAGTGTTTCATTATTAGATGAGGACTTAAACCATTTCTATACTACATTAGAGGATCTCCAATATAGACTTCAAGATATGATGATGGAGGTGCGAAATTATAAAGATCGTATTGATTTTCAACCAGAAACATTACAAGAAATTGAAAAAAGACTAGACCTTCTCAATAACTTAAAAAGAAAGTATGGAGTTTCTATCAAAGAAGTTTTGGATTATAGAGAAAAAATTCAACAGGAATTAGATGACTATACCCATAGTGAAGAAAAAGTAGAAATAATAAAAAAAGAAATTCAAAAGGAAAAAAAAGAATTAGAAGATCTGTCCTTAGAGGTTAGCATTTTAAGAAAAAATGCTGCTAGATCTTTTGAAGAGGAACTTATAAAAATTTTACAAAGTCTAAACATGAAGAAAGTATCTTTTTCTGTTAAAATTACACAGCCGATAGACGCTGATGGAGGCTATAAACTTACTTCTAAAGGCATAGATAAGGTGGAATTCATGCTATCTAGCAATGCAGGGGAACCATTAAAACCCCTTTCTAAGGTGGCTTCTGGTGGTGAAATGTCAAGAGTCATGCTGGGGTTAAAAACGATTTTAGCCCATGTGGACGGCATACCTACCTTGATTTTCGATGAAATCGATACTGGAATTAGTGGGATTACTGCCCAAACTGTTGGTGAAAAGCTTTATCATATTTCAAAAAAACGTCAAGTGATATGCATTACACATTTGCCTCAAATAGCAGCTATGGCGGATACACATTTTTTAATTGAAAAGGAAACAACAAAAAACACAACCATCACTCAAATTAATAAGCTGGATGAGGAAAAACGCCTATATGAATTAGGGCGATTACTAGGTGGAGAAATAACAGAAATTACACTAAAACATGCTGAAGAAATGATTCATCATGCCCACAAAAAAATAAAAGATGATGTAACTTTGTGATTTTCTAGCAGTCAACTTACTTCCTAAAGTGCCGCTTTATCCTTCTTTATTTAAAAATAGGGCGGCAAGGAGGAAGAATTTTAAAAATTTTTTTCAAAAAAACCAAAAAAGGATGATAGTTACATCTTTATTATATTTTATATATTATAATCACTCTAAGAAAAGGCCAAATTAATCATAGTAACTTCAATAAGGGAATGAGGAAATTTATGAAGAACTAGATTATGCTGGATTGGAGAGTGATTTTTTTGATTGACAAATTTAGATATAGAAAAAGTCTCATGATAGTTGCTGGTATTGTGTTGATTTTTAGCTTATATGCTTTTTTAATAGAAATTACTGGCGGTTTAAATAAAGAATATAATATATCTATTGGAGATGATTATACATTAAGTCATAGGTTTCCATTATTACTTTCTAGTTTAGATTCTGATAAAGACTCTATCATACAAATTACGCAGTTAGAGAATTCTAATTTTAATCTCCGCAGAAGTATCCAAGTAAAAACCATCGACAAAGGAACAGCTAGTCTCTATCTAAAAGTATTTGGTTTAGTTCCCTATAAAAATATTAAAGTTAATGTAATCCCTGAGCTGCAAGTAGTTCCGGGAGGACACTCTATTGGTGTAAAATTAAATACAGATGGGGTTTTAGTAGTAGGACTTGCTCAAATAACAGATCTTGATGGAAAGGGTCACAATATAGGAGAAGCTGGTGGAGTAAGGATAGGAGACTCTTTAATAAAAATAAATAATATAAAAGTAGAAAATGCAGTTCACTTAGGGGATATCATAAAAGAAAGCAAAGGTCAGCCATTAGAATTAACTCTTAAAAGGGATGCAAAAGAATATACAACAGTATTAACTCCAGTAAAATCCATAGAGGACCAACAATATCGACTAGGACTTTGGGTGAGGGACAAGACTGCTGGTGTAGGAACAATGACTTTTTATCATCCTGAAACCCAAAAATTTGGTGCATTAGGTCATGCTATTACAGATATTGATACGGGAAAAATTTTGTCTATCAAAGACGGAGAAATTATTAAATCAAGGGTAATTTCTATAGAACCTGGAAAGAGAGGAAAACCGGGAGAAATAAGAGGTGTTTTTTACGATGTCAATGATCCTATTGGTAAATTAGAAAAAAATACAGATTATGGTGTATATGGGGAGTTATTAAAAGGTATCGATAATGAACATTATCAAAAGCCTATAACGGTGGGTTATCAACACGAAATTACAGAAGGACCTGCTCATATTTTAACTACAACCGATTCTAATAAAATTGAAAAGTATGAGATTGAAATATTAAAAATTAATAACCAAACAAAAGTAGATGGAAAAAGTATGATTATTAGAGTAACTGATAAAAAACTGTTGGAAAAAACAGGAGGCATTATTCAAGGAATGAGCGGCAGTCCAATCATTCAAAACGGCAAAATAATAGGTGCTGTCACCCATGTCCTCATTAATGATCCTACAAAAGGTTATGGTATTTTTATCGAATGGATGATAGAACAGTCGGGGATATTTGATAAAAATCTTAAAAATGTTGTAGAAAATTAGAGGAAATAAGAGAACGAAATATTGAAAAACTTGGAAGTTTTTTTCAATGTGGGAAGGAATAAAAATTCACTTGTCGAATAGTTAATAAGACTAAAAATTTAAAATAAAATAAATGGTTTCAGGGGGGTTTATAGTGATAAAAGAAAAAATTAGAGTTTTAATCGTAGACGATAATGAGGATTTTTGTGATATCTTAAGCGAATATCTTGAAAGACAGGAAGATATAGAGGTAATTGGTATTGCACAGGACGGACTAAAGGCCATTGAGCAAATTGGTGAAAAAACACCAGACGTGGTAGTTTTAGATATTATTATGCCACATTTAGACGGCTTAGGGGTATTAGAGAAGTTAAACAGCATGAATCTAGCTACATTTCCAAAAGTAATTATATTGTCAGCAGTAGGGCAGGATAGAATAACACAACGGGCAATTAGCCTTGGAGCTGATTATTATGTCATAAAACCTTTTGATTTTGAGGTTTTTATCGATAGAATAAGACAAATGGCAGGAAGCTCTTCCAGTGCACACAGTAAAAAGAGACCAATTTCTGCAACTTCAACGGGTCTTATTACTAACAATAATAGTTTAGAGGCAGAGATCACTAATATTATTCATGAGATTGGTGTACCTGCCCACATCAAAGGGTATTTATATCTAAGAGAAGCGATTACGATGGTGATAGGAAACATCGAGTTATTAAGTGCGGTTACAAAAGAACTGTACCCATCTATAGCAAAAAGCTTCAACACAACTCCAAGCAGGGTAGAAAGAGCCATCAGACATGCCATTGAAGTAGCCTGGAGTAGAGGCAAAATAGATACCATTAATAACTTATTTGGCTATACTGTTCATAATGACAAAGGTAAACCCACAAACAGCGAATTCATAGCGATGGTGGCGGATAAACTAAGACTTGAAAAAAGAGCGGGGTAACAATATAAAGAATTCTCATTCGATTAAAAAAATCGGAGGGGAATTTTTTATGTTAAAATACATAATTTGTCATCCTGAGCACTCCAAGATCCTTCGCTAGGCTCAGGATGACAATTGGAGAGAATTTTGGTAACAATTGTGTTAAGTTAATACCTATGATATTTTGGCAGGGTACATATATCATAAAAAATGTTATCATAAATGATAATCATGATATAGAAAAAAATGCTAAAATATGTTAGACTAATATACAGCCTTTGATGAAAGCATGATTACGGTGTATGATATATTCATAAGGGTAAAATAATATAATAATATAGAAAAAAATAAAAATCGTAAAAGAGTAGGAGACTATAGTACATGGAATATATTATATTTGACTTGGAGTTTAACTCAGCCTTTAAGATTGATAGAAAGACAAAAAAACTTATAAAAGGTAATGCCAATCCCTTGTGCCCTCAGGAGATTATTGAAATAGGAGCAGTGAAGGCAAACACAAAACTTGAGATAGAAGATACCTTTCAAACATTTGTAAAGCCCCAACTATATACAAAACTTCATCCAAAAGTAAAAAAGAAAACCAAAATAACCAAAGAAGATTTAGCAGAAGGTCTAGCTTTTCAAAGTGCAATGAAATTATTTACCCAGTGGCTTGGTACAGATGAGGTAGTTATGTGTTCTTGGGGACAAGACGATATAAATGAGTTAAGAAGAAATTGTGATTTTTTTCATATAAAGACCAATTGGATTAAAAAGCATTGTGATGTGCAAAAAATATGTACGGGACACTTAGCTATGCCTAGAGGAGAACAGGTTGGTTTAAAAAGGGCAATAGAGGCTTTACAGATAGACATAGATAGAGACTTCCATAAGGCACTAAATGATGCTATCTATACAGCTAAAATACTCAAGGTACTAAAAGAACCAAAAAACTAGAAAGACCACAAGGAGGATTATATCATAACAAACCTTATCATAAATGATAAACGCTTATTAGAATAATTCCTCCACAACACACTGAATAAGATCAAAATTATATCCTCTTCTCATAAGTTGAGCATAAATTTTTTGTTTTAACTTAAAGGGATTGGGTTCTTTTTTTATATACTTTTCATAATATTTCTTAGCTAAATCTGTAGCATCAGCTTGATATAAATCTTGCTGTGCTATAACGATAGATTGAAATTTTTCCTCTTCTAAGTAGAAAAGACTTTGGCTGATAGCTTCTTTGGTAAATCCTTTTTGTGTTAGATACGGATATAATTTCATCTTAATTTGATTAAAGGGCAAGTTTTTTTTCTGAAGAAAAAACTTTTCTGTAATCTTTTGTGCTATTTCTATCTCCTTTTTTAAAGGAAATAAAGCTAAGGCGTCTGTAATGAAGGGGTCAGAAATCCCCTTTTCTATAAGTTCCTTCTTAACAAAACCCCTTCCTTTTTTTTGTTTTTCTATCATATTCTTAACAAAAATTTCTGCAAATTTCTTATCGTCTAAATAATTCAGACTTTCTAATTTGTCTATAACCATAACAATGCAAGTAGAAGGATAACCTTTACTAGACAAATAAGAAACCAACTCACTCTTGCTTCTTAATTTGTAGGATAAATAATTTAGTGATGAACGAAAGGCTTGTTTATATTCATTATTATGCATCTTGCTGATCCATCCTCTCTGTTTTTTTCGCCACGGGGACAGTTTCTCTAGCACATGAAAAACACACGTGTCAGACTACGTGAGAATTATCACCCTGAGGGTAGCGAATGGGTCTTGAGTGTCTAAAATAAATGATAGAAAAATCATAACATTTTTCTATCATTTATACAAATACTATAAGAAAGCAGTTTATGGAGGAGTAGAATATGGACATTCGAGCACCAGTAAAGTTAGATAAAAAAACGAAAAATTTAGCTGGAAGGATTGAAGAAGGAAATATTGCTATTATTGATCATAGAGACCTTGATGAAGTAGCTGCAAACTCCTTGATTAATAAGAAAGTGGCGGCGGTAATCAACTGTGAAATGTCTATCAGTGGAAGGTATCCAAACCTCGGGCCTAGCATGTTGGAGAAAGCGAAGGTAAATATATATGATGTGATTAAAGGGGATTTGTTTGATGTATTAAAAGATGGAGATAGCATCATAATTAAGGGGGATAAAATATTTTTTGAAGACAGAGAAATAGCTACTTTGTTAGAATTAACCTCTTCTAAAATTTCTCAGTTGTTGGCAATGGCGGAAACAAATTTAGAAATTGAGCTTGAAAAGTTTATTGACAATACCCTAACCTACGCCCATAAAGAAAAGGACTTTATTTTAGGTAAATTAAATATTCCTATGATTAATACAGTGATACAAGACAAACAGGTTTTAGTGGTTGTAAGGGGACAAGATTATCGTAAGGATTTGAGTGCTGTTTTGCCTTATATTAAAGAAATGAAGCCAATTCTTATAGGGGTTGATGGAGGGGCAGATGCTTTATTGGAGTTTGGATTCGCACCGGATATCATCATAGGAGATATGGATAGTGTTACAGATCGATGCTTAAAGGTGTGTAAGGAGATTATTGTGCATGCTTATCCAAACGGAAAAGCACCTGGACTGGAACGTGTACAACAACTGAACCTTAATGGGATAACCTTTCCTGCACCAGGTACCAGTGAAGACATTGCCATGCTATTGGCCTATGAGAAGGGAGCAGATCTTATCGTAGCAGTAGGTACCCATTCAAATATGATAGATTTTTTGGAAAAAGGTAGAAAAGGAATGGCAAGTACGTTTTTGGTTAGATTAAAGGTAGGGTCGAAGCTTGTAGATGCTAGGGGAGTGAGCAAGCTATATCATAGGAGAATTACAGCAAAACATATTTTATGGATGATTTTTGCAGCCCTCACCCCAATCATCATTACTTTATCTATCTCTCAACCAGTAAGAAATTTGTTAAAGCTTCTGATGATTAGATTTAGAATACTCTTAGGTATATAGGGAGGGTACAAAGTGGTATTTGACATAAAGTATTATATGGTTACAATCGCTGCTATATTTATTTCCCTTGGGATTGGTATTTTTATCGGATTCAATATGAATGGAGGGGAAATTTACTTAAATCAGCAGCAACAGTTAATAGATAGTCTGGAAAACAGATTTGGAGAGTTTAGATTAGAGAGGGAGGATTTGCAAAAAAATATTGAAGAATTACAGCTAGAAAAAGAAAAACATGAAGATTTTATTGAGAGAGCCTATTATGAGATCATTGACAGTAAACTAGCTAACTTTCGCATAGCTATTATACAAACTTCAGAAGACTATTACTATGATGACTTAAAAGATGCTTTGCAGGAGGCAGGAGGAATTGTTCCTGTACAACTAATTTATACCAATAAACTTCTTCATTTAACAGAAGAAGAACTAGAAGATATCAACTATTCCTTTGGTGTAACTTTAACAGAAGAAGAGATTTTCAAGCAAACAAATCATGATGTTTTAGCGTTGTTGCAAGGTGGAGAAGCTTCCAATTTGTTAAACTATCTTATAACAAATGAGTTTATACGATTAACAGAATACGATCTATATGACCATGAAGTAGATCAAATTGTCATTGCAGGTGGAAGTCAAAAAGAAAATAGTGGCATATTAAAAGCTGTGGACCTAGACCTCATTGATAAAATACAAAATGAAAATATGAAGGCAGTAGGGGTAGAAAGGCTAGATATATCTCATTCTTATATACCTTCTTATAAAAACAGTGGTATATCAACAGTAGATAATGTTGATACTTTAATGGGACGTATGGCACTGATTCTGGCAATGGCTGGTAGAGAAGGATCTTTTGGAGAAAGGGAACATGCAGAGCAGTTGGTTCCTATAGGAGGGTATGAATAAAGGGAGGGAAAGGAATTGGAGGCGGAAGTTGCTGTTATTATACCTGCTTATAATGAAGAAAAGAGAATAGTAAGAACACTCACAACCTTAAAGGAGATAAATCCTCTATATAAGATTTATGTTGTAGATGATGGATCTACAGATGCAACAGCTGAAAAAGTTGCAAAGGTCAAAGACTTATGTCTAATAAAATCTATGAAGAACAAGGGGAAAGGTCAAGCATTAAAGACAGGAATTAAAGCAGCTCTTGCTTCCTCTGATATCATCGTTTTTTTGGATGCAGATCTTCAAGAAAGTGCTGGAGAAGTAGAAAAATTGATTAAGCCTATAGTAGATAATGAAGCTGACGTAACTGTTGCGAAGTTTCCGCCAGCTAAGAAAAAAGGAGGTTTTGGACTAGTAAAAAAGCTTGCTAGATACGGTGTATATATCAATACAGGCAAAAAATTAGATACAGTTCTTTCAGGACAAAGAGCTTTTAAGAAAAAGGTTTTAGAGAATCTAACATTCAATTATGAGGGTTATGGTGTTGAATTAGGCATGACCATCGATTTGTTAAATAAAGGTTATCTTATAAAGGAAGTAGAAGTAAACATGTTTCATAATGAAACTGGTAGAGATTTACAGGGATTTCTCCATAGGGGAAAGCAGTTTTTTCAGATACTAAAGGTATTCTTAAAGAAAACAAAATGATTTTAGTCTTGGAGGACAACAAGATGATGGTATCGATAATAGTTATGCTGGTTAGTATTTTTATTACTAAAATCACATTACCTTATATGAGGCATATGTTCCTAAAGGCAAATGTAGTTGCTAAAAATTATAAAGGAGATAGGATCCCTATTGGTATGGGAATTACTTTTATCCCAGTAATGCTAATGAATTTTTTACTAATACTTTTATTTTTTAAGGAATTATCAGAGGTAATTTTCATATTTTTAGCAGGAATTACTACCATGGGCTTTGCTGGAATAATAGATGACTTAATAGGAAATAGGACAGCTTCTGGGTTCAAAGGACATTTTTCACGCTTTCTTAAGGGTGAACTCACTACAGGGATGTTGAAGGCTGGTATAGGCGGGATGATTGCTTTGTTAATTAGTTTGCTTTATTCATCAGGGGTAATAGAATTTATTGTAAATGCCTTTATTATTGCACTCTTTACAAATTTTATGAATTTATTAGATTTAAGACCTGGTAGAGCCCTAAAGGCTTACTTGTTGATGTCGGGGATCTTTATCCTCATAGGTATCACTGATACAATAGGATTAATCTTATTTAGTATTATTGGGTATTGTATCGGCTATCTGCCTCAGGATTTGAGAGCAAAGAGTATGATGGGGGATGTAGGTTCCAATACCTTGGGGATTACCTTAGGGATCATCACTGCAGTAAGCTTCTCAATGGAGATAAAGTTTGTATGGTTGATTATTTTGTTGTTGATCCATATGATATCAGAAAAATACTCCTTATCTAAAATTATTAAAAATAATTACCTTTTAAATTACTTAGACGAATTTGGTCGCGACTAATGAAGATGATTTGAGGTGCTATAAGTTTATGATAAGTATAAAACGTGGCAAAGTTATAAAAATCTTAAGTAAATCCCAAGAAAAAACAAAACTAATTGTAGCAATCAATGGAAAAGAAGAAAAAGCTTTCAATTATAATTTGATGACAGGTGAAGTGTCTGTAGGCGATGAGGTAGTACTAAATACAACAGCTATTGAACTCAACTTAGGTACAGGCGGTTATCATTTTGTATTATATAATCTTGATAATAAGATTGTCCCTTTAGAGGAAGAAGGCCATATTATGAAACTGCGTTATACACCTTTGCAATTAAAGGTTTTTGCTGCTGAGGAACAAGACCATCCAAATCATCATAAGTTTCTAGCCTTTGAGTCTCTAAATAATTTACCTGTGATTGTAGGTAGCCTGCACAGTATGTTGACCCCCATCGCAGCAACCTTAAAGTATATAAATCCTCGCATAAAAATTACTTATATTATGACAGATGCAGCCGCACTGCCAATTTATTTTAGTGATACAGTGGATCAATTAAAGGAGAAGGGAATCATTGATCACACTATTACTATAGGACACGCTTTTGGTGGAGACTTAGAAACAGTAAATATATATAATGGATTAATTGCAGCTAAAGAAATTACTCATTGTGATATAGCTATTGTAACAATGGGACCTGGTATTGTGGGGACCGGTACACCCTATGGCTTTACTGGTATTGAGCAAGGACAAATACTAGATGCAGTAGAAGATTTAGGAGGAGCTGCTATAGCAGTTCCTAGGATTAGTTTTAGTGATGAAAGAGAGCGACACTATGGTATAAGTCACCATAGTTTAACTGTTTTTAGTAAAATTGCTAAAACCAGCTTCAAGATTATCCTACCTTTTTTGGAGGCTGATAAGAAAAAAGTTTTATATGAACAATTAGAGTACTTGAATATTCATAGAAAACATACTATTATTGAAGAAGATGGTAGCATACTTTCTAAGGTATTAGATTATTTCGGTTTGTCCGTTAAAACAATGGGACGAGGCTTTAAAGATGATGTTGCTTTCTTTTTAGCATGTAGTGCTGCTGCTGTACATAGTTGTGATCTTCTTAAAAATCATAATAGAAAATGAATTTGTATGCTATGGCTGTATTAAGTAATTATCAAAGGAGGGTTAAATATTTATGTCATTTGAAGAAAAAACTTTAAAGTCTGAGAGAATATATGAAGGAAAAGTTGTTAACTTAAGAGTAGACACGGTAGAATTACCTCAAAAAAAGTATTCCAAGAGAGAAATCGTAGAACATGCGGGTGCTGTAGGGATTTTAGCAGTGACGGAGGATCAAAAAATTGTTCTTGTCAAGCAATTTAGAAAGCCTATTGAAGAAACTATACTAGAAATTCCTGCTGGTAAGCTGGAGGCAAAGGAAAATCCTGCAGAATGTGCTATAAGAGAGTTGAGTGAGGAAACAGGATATACAACTGCGAAGGTAAAAAAGTTACTGGAGTTTTATTCTAGTCCTGGTTTTACCAATGAAATCCTACATATTTACTTAGCAGAGGATCTACAAGAAGGGGTAGCCCATCCTGATGAAGGTGAATATGTTGAAACTTTACATATGTCTTTAGATGATGCTCTTGAAAAAATCGCAAAAGGTGAGATTAAGGATGCTAAGACAGTGATTGCAGTCTTAGCCTATAAAAATATGTTGAATATGATTTAAGGACATGGCATAAAACCTCCATAATTGGCATAATGATTTTAATATCATTAATAAGCGAATGGAGGTTGTTTTGTGTTTAATAAGGTGATGGATTATCTGAAAAAACATATACGAGAAAATATATTGATTTATTCTATCGTCATTTTATGTTTCTTGATTGGGATTTCTGTAGGGGCCTTTACTGTAAAAATAGTAGACAAACATCAAAAGGAAGAATTATTCTATTATTTAAGAGATTTTTTTCAGTTGTTTTATACCAATGAGTTAAGTGGTGGTAGTATTTTTAGACAATCCTTTATGAATAATTTTCAGCTACTTACTTTAAGTTGGATCTTAGGCTTATTGATTATATTAGCACCTCTTGTGCTGCTGATTGTATCTTTTAAAGGTTTTGTTATTGGATTTACAGTGGCACTGCTCATAGAAGAATTTAAATTCTGGGGAATTCTATTATTTTTACTTGGAGTTTTTCCTCAAAATCTCATTATCATACCAATTTTTATTTTTGCCGCAGTTTTTTCTCTGGCTTTCTCTGCAGCCTTTATAAAGATCAAGCTTAAAAAAATAAAAAATACAGGATTCTTAAAACAGCTCTTACCCTATAGCAGCTTATATGGGATTTTGATCATCATGATTATATTTGCATGTTTTATAGAGTCCTATATAGCTCCATTTTTGATTAGACTCATTGCTGGGAATCTTCTTTAAATTAAGTTATTAAGAGATTTGAAAAGAATTTGCTAGAAATTTTATTTTCTTGCAGGAATTAGGGATCATTTGTTGAATATTTTCTATAGTAATAGTTGAAGGGTTAAAGGGAGAATTACACTATGAATGAACTCATTTTGAATTATGTAGACTATTTAACAAATGAAAAACAATTGTCACACAACACTTTAGAGTCTTATGTACGAGACGTCAAGCAGTATTTGACTTATTTAAATCAGAATGAAATCGATAATATTGCTCATACCAGTAAAACAAATGTGATTACATATCTAGTTTATTTGCAAAATGAAGGGAAAGCAGTCTCTACTATATCAAGAAGTATAGCCTCTATTCGTTGTTTTTATCAATATTTACTTCAAAGTAAGATTGTTTTAAAGGATCCTACTTTAAATTTAGAATCTCCAAAAACCAAGAAAAAACTACCTAATATAATGACTTTAAACGAGGTAGATGCTTTGTTGAATCAACCTGAAGACAGCACTTATAAAGGTAAAAGAGACAAAGCTATGTTGGAACTTCTATATGCAACAGGGATTAGGGTCTCGGAGTTAATTTCTTTGACGATAGAAGACATCAATATAGAGTTGGGTTTTGTACAATGCACCACAGGAAATCGAGAGAGAGTGATTCCTGTAGGTTCTGTAGCTTTACAGGCTTTGAAGAATTATTTAGAAAATGCTAGAAGTTGTTTTATTAAAAATGAGGAGGAAAAGCTGCTGTTTTTAAATATGCAAGGGGGACAATTAACCCGCCAAGGTTTTTGGAAAATTATAAAGGCTTATACGAAACAACTCAGTATTGCAAAAACCATTACCCCTCATACACTGAGACATTCCTTTGCAACCCATCTTGTACAAAATGGTGCTGATTTAAAATCTGTTCAGGAAATGTTGGGACATTCTGATATATCCACTACACAGATTTATGCGAATTTAACGAAGAATAAGATTAAGGATGTATATGATAAGACACACCCTAGGGCCTAAGATAGGTCCTATTTTTATATGTAAGATGTAATAAATATCTTACATACGCTACGCCACGGGGACAGTTCCTCAGGCACATAAAAGCGTACGTGCCAGATGAACCGTCCCCATGACTCCGGGGTTTTTTGTCATTCTGAAGGCAGTGAAGAATCTTGTGTAAAAGTTTTATTTTTTTATCTCTATTAACGGGTATAATAACACTCAGGATAATATTTGGAGAGAATTTTGGTAATAACTGTATTAGGTTAACGCCTATGACTAAATTTTATAATTAAGGAGGAATTTTATGGTGAATAGAGTGGTGCTGTTTGTTATAGATAGTGTGGGAATTGGTGCTTTGCCTGATGCTGAGGAGTTTGGTGATGTGGGGGCAAATACATTAGGTAATATCATTAAAGCTGAAGGAGGAATTCATCTACCTAACTTAATCAGCTTAGGATTAGGGAACATCGATGGTATTATAGGCATCGACCCAATAGAAAGTCCTCTTGGAGCCTATGGAAGATCAGATGAGGTATCTCAAGGAAAGGATACTACTACAGGGCATTGGGAACTAGCTGGACTTCACCTGACAAAACCCTTTAAAACCTTTCCTGATGGTTTTCCTGAGTCGGTGATACAGGCATTTGAAGAAAAGATTGGGAAAAAAATACTAGGAAATAAAGCTGCTTCTGGAACAGCTATTATAGAAGAGCTAGGGGAAGAACATCTTAAGACTGGATATCCTATTGTATATACTTCTGCGGACAGCGTATTTCAGATAGCCGCCCATGAAGAAGTCATTCCTATAGAAGAACTTTATAAAATGTGTAGAATCGCCCGTGAAATCATGATGGGGGATCATGCGGTGGCTCGAATCATAGCCAGACCCTTTGTGGGAACATTAGGAAGTTTTAATCGAACCTCTAATAGGAGGGATTTTTCTCTTAACCCCCCTGGAGAAACTGTTTTGGATATTGCAAAAAGAGAAGGTTTTGATGTGATTGCTGTTGGAAAAATAGAAGATATTTTCAATGGCCAAGGTATTACGGAGGCTGTACATACGGAAGATAATATGGATGGTATCGATCAAACCATAAACTATTTAAATAAAGAAAATAAAGGAATTATTTTTACTAACCTAGTAGATTTCGATTCAAAGTACGGTCATAGAAGGGATGCCAAAGGCTATAAACAAGCTTTAGAGGATATGGATCAGCGCATCCCAGAGCTGCTAAAAAGCTTAAAAAAGGATGATATGATCATGATTGTGGCAGATCATGGTAATGATCCAACTTTTAAGGGTACAGATCATACAAGAGAATACATTCCTATCTTGATCTATGGTGAAGCTGTTAAGCCTAATGTAAATATAGGAACAAGAAAAAGCTTTGCAGATATTGCAGCTACTATTGCAGATATTTTAGGGATTCCTAGTACTGGTAAAGGGGACAGTTTTAAAAGTTTAATGATGTAGAAGTCTTAAGTTGATAAAATACTTAAATAAAGGAGTTGTAATGATGAGGGTGATAGAAAAAATTACAGAAGCTGTAAAATATATTTCTTCTAGAATAGAAAATTCTCCTACCATAGGATTGATCTTAGGATCTGGATTAGGGGTTTTAGGGGATGAGATTCAGGATGCTCAAATCATACCCTATGGGGAAATACCTCATTTTCCTAAGTCTACTGTGGAGGGTCATGCGGGAGAATTGGTAATAGGAGAGCTGGAAGGGAAAGTGGTCGTGGGGATGAAGGGGAGATTCCACTATTACGAAGGGTATTCTATGGAAATGGTAACTTTCCCTGTAAGAGTGATGATGGCATTAGGAGTGGAGACAATCATTGTCACCAATGCCGCAGGAGGTGCTAATAAAAGTTTTTCTGCTGGAGACTTGATGCTTATTGAAGACCATATTAACTTTGCCTTTAATAATCCATTGATAGGTCCCAATGATCCTGAGTTAGGTGTGAGGTTTCCTGATATGTCCAGTGCTTATGATAAAGATTTAATAGACATGGCTAGATCTGTTGCTAAAAGAATGTATTTAGATATCAAACAGGGAGTATACGCTTACTTTACAGGACCTACCTATGAAACTCCTGCAGAGATCAGAATGATCAGTAGGCTAGGAGCAGATGCGGTGGGGATGTCCACAGTTCCTGAGGTTATCGTAGCAAGGCATGGGGGGGCAAAGGTACTGGGGATTTCTTGTATCACCAATATGGCAGCCGGTATATTAGATCAGCCACTAAACCATCAAGAAGTTATAGAAACTGCACAGAAGGTTACGCATCAATTCGTGGCTTTTGTCAAGGAAATCATAAAAAGTATATAAGGAGGAGTTAAGGGAAAAATGGAGGATTTATTACAAAAAGTAACAGAAGCGAAGGATTATATTTTAAAGAAAATCAATATTGCTCCAGAGATAGGGCTGATCTTAGGCTCAGGTTTAGGAACTTTAGCAGAGGAAGTAGAGGGTGCCACCGTCATTGATTATAAAGAAATACCTCATTTTCCTCTTTCTACTGTGGAGGGTCATGCAGGAGAGCTGGTGATAGGAAAGCTAGAAGGCAAAGCAGTTGTTGTGATGAAGGGGAGATTTCATTATTATGAAGGCTATACGATGCAGCAGGTGACATTTCCTGTACGGGTGATGCAAGCTATTGGTATCAAAGTCTTATTTGTTACCAATGCTTGCGGCGGTTTAAATCCTAAGTTGTATCCGGGAGCCTTAATGATGATTCAAGATCATATTAATTTTACAGGAGCTAATCCTCTAATGGGACCAAATTATAATGAACTGGGTCCAAGGTTTCCAGATATGTCCTCTGCTTATGATAAAGATCTAATAGGGTTAGCACATAAGGTAGGGAAAAGTTTATCTATAGAAACCCATGAAGGCGTCTATATAGCCATCAGTGGACCCAATTATTTATCCAAGGCAGAGTTAAAAATGGTGATAACAGCGGGAGCAGATGCAGTAGGGATGTCCACAGCGCCAGAAGTGATTGTAGCTAGACATGGTGGACTAAGGGTTTTAGGCA
Source organism: Clostridium aceticum (assembly GCF_001042715.1). Taxonomy (NCBI): domain Bacteria; kingdom Bacillati; phylum Bacillota; class Clostridia; order Peptostreptococcales; family Natronincolaceae; genus Andreesenella; species Andreesenella acetica. Next base: position 1,941,353 of record NZ_CP009687.1, read on the forward strand.
TATCCTGTGTGACAGATATGGCAATACCAGACCAATTGGAATCCATCAGTCACGAGGAAGTAATGGAGGTAGCCAATAAAACCAAACCTAAATTTATTTCTTTGGTCAAAGGAATTCTTAATGAGGTGGTAGTTTCATGAGGATGTATGACATCATATTAAAGAAAAAAAAAGGAGAAATGCTGACAAAGGAGGAAATTCATTTCTTCATAGAGGGCTATACCAACGGTTCTATACCAGACTATCAAGTGTCAGCACTATTAATGGCAATATACTTTCAAAAAATGAATAAGGAAGAAACCGTATACCTCACGGAGGCCATGATGCATTCAGGAAAGATGATTGATCTTTCAAGCATCGAAGGTATTAAGGTAGACAAACACAGTACAGGAGGCGTAGGGGATAAAACCACCATAGCTTTGGCTCCGATGGTAGCAGCCTGTGGTATTCCTGTAGCAAAAATGTCGGGAAGAGGTCTAGGACATACGGGGGGAACGATAGATAAGCTAGAGTCTATTCCAGGATTTTGTGTGGAGATGACAAAGGAAACCTTCATCAACAATGTAAATGAAATTAAATTGGCTATAGGAGGACAAACGGCTAATTTAGCACCTGCTGATAAAAAACTCTACGCCCTTAGGGATGTAACGGCTACAGTGGATAATCTTTCTTTGATCGCCAGCAGTATTATGTCCAAAAAGTTGGCTTCTGGAGCAGATGCCATTGTTTTGGATGTCAAGACTGGCAGTGGTGCTTTCATGCAGGATATTGATGAAGCTTTTTTATTAGCAAAAGAAATGGTGGATATTGGTCAAAGCGTAGGCAAAGATACAGTAGCTATTGTTACTGATATGAACCAGCCTTTGGGCTATGCTGTAGGTAATAGCTTGGAAGTAAAGGAAGCAGTTCAGCTATTAGAAGGAAAGGGTCCTGAGGACCTGGAGCAGATATGTATCACATTAGGTGCCTATATGCTGATCTTGGCGAAAAAGGTTGGTACAGAATATGAAGGAAAAAGGCTGATGAAAGCAGCAATTGATTCTGGTGAAGCACTAAAGGTACTAAAAGGCTTTATTGAACGACAGGGGGGCGATATAAGCTGCATAGAGAATCTTGACTTATTGCCCCAGGCACAAGAAATTTATCCCTTAAAGGCCAGTGAGAGTGGTTATATACATAAGATCAAGGGTGATATTGTAGGCGTAAGTGCATTGACCTTAGGAGCCGGCAGAGATACAAAGGACAGTGAAATTGACTTATCCGTGGGAATCCTGCTGAATAAAAAGATTGGAGACTATGTAGAAAAAGGTGAGGTGTTGGCCTATATTTATAACAATGATGCAGTCAAAAGAGATCTTGCTATAGAGCAGTTATTAACTGCTTATGAAATAGAAGATACTCAACCAGAATATAGACCGCTGATTTTTGGCATTGTAACAAAAAATGGTATTCAGAGACTATAGAATGAAGCTTGAAAATTTTTAGTATGTTTTTGGTAAAGGCCTTCTTGTATAAGGAACTAGGTAGATGGAAAACCTAAGATTAAAAAGAGGTACAAGGAGGAGAACTATGAAAAAATTTTTTATGAAAGCCATCTTTGTTTCAATTGTCATTACTATGATTTTTAGCAACTGTATAGTGGTAGCAGCAGCAGAAAATCAAGCATTTGATGTAAATGCAAAAGCAGCTATACTCATGGATGCATCAACAGGTACAATACTGTATGAGAAAAATATACACGAAGCGTTACCTCCCGCCAGTGTCACAAAGATCATGACAATGCTATTAACCATGGAGGCAATAGCAGAGAATAAAATTACTTTACAGGATAAAGTTGTGGTCAGTGAGAGGGCTTCTTCCATGGGAGGAACGCAGCTTTACCTAGAACCAGGGGAAATGAAAACAGTAGAGGATTTAATCAAGGGAATGGCAATTCGGTCTGCTAATGATGCTTGTGTAGCCATTGGTGAACATCTTGCTGGAAGTGAAGAAGGTTTTGTTGAGCAGATGAATGCAAGAGCTAAGGAATTAGGTATGGAGAATACACATTTTGTTAATACCAATGGTCTACCAGCAGAAGGACATGTTACTTCCGCATATGATATTGCTTTGATGTCAAGAGAACTTTTAAAACATAAGGAAATACATAAGTGGTTAACTACTTGGATGGATACTGTCGATGTAGGAATAAAAAATGCTTCTACACAAGAATTGGTAAATACCAATAGATTAATAAGAACCTATAAGGGAGCTAATGGAATAAAGACAGGATCTACTTCAGAGGCAAAGTATTGTCTTTCTGCCTCTGCAACAAGAGGAAACACTACTTTTATAGCGGTAATTCTAACAGCACCCACTTCACCTATACGTTTTAGCGAAGCGGCAAAACTGTTGGATTATGGTTTTGCAAACTATAGTACTACAAAGGTGATTGAAAAAGGCGGCAGTTTAGGAAGTGTGCTAGTAGAGAAAGGAAAAGTTCCTCAAGCTAATGTAGTGGCAAACGATGATTTAAGCGTGTTAACAAAAAAGGGAGAGGAATCCAAGATTAAAAAGGAAATTATCATTCCTCAGTCCATAAAAGCACCGATCATGCAAGGGCAAAAAATAGGTGAGGTTGTTGTTACTTTAGAAGGAAAGGAAATTGGAAAGATAGATATTGTAAGCGAAGAAACTATAGAATCTGCTTCTATTATAGATATACTAGGAAGAATGTTTCAAAGAATGCTTGGTCATTAGAAAACCCTTAAATAAAAGTCAACTGGTAAAGTAGTACAGCGATGTACTACTTTACTTTTTAATGATATGCATGTGTGGTATAATGAATAAGGTAAAATCTGAGAAGGGGAGATGTTATGAAGGTAATCGTTAGTCATGAAAACCTAGATTTTGATGGAATTGCCAGTATGATAGCATGTTCCAAATTAAACCCTGAAGCTACTGTAGTTTTCAGCGGTCGAATCAACAATGATGTTAAAAAATTCCATAGTTTGTATAAAAATATTTTGCCAATAAAATCTGCTAATGAAATTGATCTTGCAGGGATTAAAGAACTAATTATTGTAGATGTAAATAGTTCTAAAAGGATAGGAAAATTTAAAGAAGTAGTGAATCAGGAGATCCCTATTACCATTTATGATCATCATAAAGAAACAGAAGATACCATTGCCAAGGCTCACAAGATAATGAAGCCCTATGGTTCTTGTACAGCAATTTTAGTAGAGCTGATTAAGGAAAAGAATATCCCTATTACTTCCTTTGAAGCTACTTTATTTGTTGTGGGAATATATACAGATACCAATTGTTTAACATTTTCCAGCACCAAATCACAGGATGCAGCAGCAGTGGCATATTTATTAGAAAAAGGAGCGGATTTAGAAATTGTTAACAGCTTTATTCAGACCTCCTTTGGTAATGAACATGATCAGTTGTTTTTAGACCTCATATTAAATATGGAAACCATAGAAGTCAATAACTATAGAATTATCCTTTCTGTTTATGAAAATGATCATTTTATTGGTGAATTAGGATATATAGCTGGTAAAATGTTGGAGATTAAAAACTGTGATGCAGTATTTTTACTTGTAAGAATGGAAAATCGCTGTTATTTAGTGGGCAGGAGTTTAAAGGATGATATCAATGTTCCTTATATTTTAGAGGAATTTAACGGAAAAGGACATGATAAAGCCGCATCAGCTGTAGTAAAAAATGGAGAGGTAGAGGTTTTAAAAGAAGGGTTGTTGGAGGCATTACATAAGAAAATCAAGCCACAAATCATAGCAAGAGACATTATGAATTACCCTGTCAAAACTGTCTTTGAGGATATGAATATTGAAGAGGTAAGTAAAATCATGCTGAGATATGGCCATACAGGTATGCCAGTCATTAAGGAGAATGAAATCATCGGGATTATTTCTAGAACAGATGTGGATAAAGCCATGCAGCATGGATTAGGACATGCCCCTGTGAAGGGTTTTATGACAAGAGAAGTAAAAACCATCAGTCCTACAACCTCTCTTAGTGAAATAAATGATCTGCTGGTTAGAAACAATATCGGTCGCTTGCCGGTTATAGAGGATCATAAAGTTATTGGTATCGTCACAAGAACAGATTTGTTAAGAATGTTACATGGTAATAATCATCCTTATTGGTATAAGCAAAACTTTAATGAGAAGGAAACAGAGATAAAATGCTTGGATAGAATGAAGCATCTCCCAGAAGAAACCTACGACTTCCTAGAACTTGTGGGAAAAATAGGGGATACACTGGACAAGAAGGTTTATGTAGTAGGAGGATTTGTAAGGGATTTATTATTAAAAAGAGATAATGATGATATTGATATTGTTGTAGAAGGGGATGGGGTATTATTTGCTGAGGAATTAAACCAAGAGTTGAAGGGAAAGTTGTTGACCCATGAGGAGTTTGGCACTGCCTCTATTAAGTTGCAAAATAATAATACGATTGATATTGTATCTGCCCGTAGGGAGTATTATGAGTATCCGGCTGCTTTACCGAAGGTTGAGAAAAGCTCCTTATGGAATGATCTTTTTAGAAGGGATTTTACAATAAACTGTATGGCGATACAATTAAATTCGGAAAGTTTTGGAAAACTGATCGATTATTTTGGTGGATTGCAGGATCTTAAAAATCGTAAAATAAGAGTGTTATATAATTTAAGTTTTATTGAAGATCCCACTAGAATTTTGAGAGCGATTAGGTTTTCCGCTAGAATGGGTTTTTCTATTGAAAACGAAACGAAGAACTTTATCATGGAAGCCATCAGAGATCAGATGATTACAAAAGTTAGTGATGATAGAATCCGTGAAGAAATTAGTCCTATGTTAGAGGATGAAAACTTTATAAAGTATGTTATAACTATGCAAACATTTAATTTATTTGAAGCTATAGATACTGATTTAAAAGTGACAAAGGAAACCATGAGAAAGCTTGGTGGTATCCAAGAGACTATGGATGAATTTGGTAAACTTTCTTCCCAGCAGCCAGATATAAAAAGGATCATTATCACACAAATCTTTCGGGACTTTCCTATCAATAGGCTTTATGATATTCTTGGAAAATTTGTTGTTAATAAGCTATTAGCGGATAATATTTATTATACTTTAGAAGCTAAAGAAGACCTTTATCAGCTTTTAACTACAGAGGATTTAGATAGATTCACCTTATATAATACATTAAGCCAACACAGCCTAGAGGACCTTGTATTTTATTATAATGACTGTGAAGAGGCTTACATAAAGCATTATATTACATATTATATGTTGCATTTAAAAAATATCAAATTAAGTATGTCTGGTGAAGATTTACTAAAGTTAAATATAAAGCCTGGACCCATCTATAAAAAGGTATTAGAGGGTGTACTTAAGGCCAAGATATCTGGAGAGATTTATACTAAAAGTGATGAGATTGATTATGCCTATGGCTTATATAAGGAAATGAAGGGAGAAGAAAATGTTTAGTTTAGATTTAGATATTACTGCCATTCTTTTAACCTTACCAGGAATTTTGGTGGCCTTGACGGTTCATGAGTTTTCTCATGCCTATAGTGCTTATTTACTAGGGGATGATACTGCTAAACAATATGGACGATTAACCTTAAATCCTTTGTCTCACATTGATCTGATGGGGTTTATCATGCTGGTGATCTTCAGGTTTGGATGGGCAAAACCAGTTCCAATTAATCCTAACAACTTTTCTAGTAGAAAACTAGGGTATTTCTTGGTGTCTATTGCTGGACCTTTGTCTAATATTCTATTAGCGATTCTTTCTACCCTGTGCTTTGCTCTAGCCTTAAGGTTACAGTTAGGGGAGTTTGTTTATACAATGCTGTATTCTTCTATATTCATTAATTTAGTACTGGCCATATTTAACTTGTTTCCTATTCCTCCTCTGGATGGATCGAAGATTTTACTAAGCGTGTTACCTAGTAGTTTTGAAAAGACTTACTATAAATTACAGAAGTATACTTATATTTTATTATTTTTATTAGTATATCTTAGAGTGATCAATAGAGTATTGTTCCCTATGGTATACTATGCATTAAATGTACTGCTAAGGCTAGTGTTGGTTTAAGGGGGAAGTATCATGAGTTGTACCATTAAAATTCAAGCTTTTGAAGGGGCTTTTGACCTATTATTTCATCTTATTGAAAAAAATGAAATAGATATTTATGATATTCCTATCAACGAAATAACAGAACAATACCTTCATTATCTCTATCAAATGGAGAAATTAGATCTAGAGATTGCCAGTGAATTTCTAATTATGGCATCTACTTTAATCGAAATCAAATCTAAGATGTTGTTACCAAAGGAAGCTGTAGCAGAGGACAAATCAGAAGATCAGGGACTTGACCCAAGAAGTGAATTGGTAGAAAAATTATTAGAATATAAAAGATATAAAGTCGTGGCAGAAGAATTAAAACAAAGGGAAGACCATTATAATAAATTATATTTTAAACAAAAAGAAGAAATTATTTTGGAGACCACCAATGATGATGTAGTTCTAGAAAATCTTAAGATTGATGATTTGGTAAAGGTTTTTGAGAAAATTTTATTAAATTATCAAGGTAATAAAAAGGATAGAAGTTATAAAATAAGACATATTTCTAAAGAAACCTATACGATTGAAGAGAAAATCAGCAGTATTTTAAATATACTAAGGAATCACAATAAAATTACTTTTGACAGTATTTTTACATTGGCTAAAGAGAAGCTGGAGGTAGTTGTAACCTTTTTAGCTTTGTTAGAATTAATAAAAGAAAAAAAAGTAAAAGTACTACAGGAAAAAAGCTTTGAGGGAATTATTATAGAAGGAATAAGTAATTGAGGTGCTAGGAATGGATGAAATGAATAGGGAAGAGATGAAATGTGCCATAGAAGCAGTGCTTTTTGCTTGGTCTGAGCCTATATCTATCAAAGAACTCAGCAGAGCCTTATCCATAGAAAGCAAAGAAATAAAAAAAATTTTAGAAGAAATGATAGATCATTTTAATTTTCATAAAAGAGGAATACAGATTGTTAAAATGAATGATTACTATCAATTGGCTACAAGGCAGGAGTACTATCCTTATATAAGAAAATTATTGGAACCAAAAGAACATAAAGGATTAACTCAAGCAGCTTTAGAGACTTTAGCAATCGTTGCTTACAAACAGCCTATTACCAAGGTGGAGATCGAGGATGTACGAGGTGTGAAATGTGATAAAGCATTGAGCACCCTACAAGAAAAAGAATTAATTCAAGAACAGGGAAGGCTAGAAAAAATAGGTAGACCTATTCTTTATGGTACCACCATCAATTTTTTAAAAGTCTTTGGACTAAAATCTATAGAAGATTTACCGGATATTAAAGAATTTAAATTATTGGCTGAAAGTAGCGACATAGATGATGATAAAGATCTTTTTAGCAAATAAATATAAACATTAAAAAAGCCACCTTTTGATATAATTGAATCTAATTATAAAAAAAGTGTGGCTCTTTACATCTCCTAAACAGAAATTTTGTACTTGATATCTGTATAGTTATTTTTTGAATGTTTTCTTATTTTAGAAACAATACCTCTAGGAAGTTCTTCGGTATCTGTTACTTCTGCTTTTAACTTTTCCTTTAAGTAATCAAATGAAGCCCAAGGGTTTACTTCACCACCACATGTAAAAACATCAATAGAAGCATAACCATATTCAGGCCATGTGTGGATGGTTAAGTGGGATTCCTGAATGACAACAACACCACTTACTCCCCAAGGATTAAACATATGAAAGTTGCTGGTGACTACTGTAGCATTAGCCGCTTCCGCAGCCTCTACCATGTATTTTTCAATTAATTTATGATCATTTAAAATATCTGAATCACAATTATAAAACTCCGCTAAAATATGTCTCCCCAATTGTTCCATTTTCATCTTGATCAATCTCCCTTCGTATTTTGCAATTTAAATGATGATGGGTTCCTTACCCAAGTAGCAGATATTGATTTATCACTAATGATTTCAACTATATTAAATATATAGATTTTTGAAAAAAAGTCAATAGGTTTCATAGATTTTCGTAAAAAACGTTCGAAAAAATTTCATGTTTATGATCTACAAAAAAGAATTTCTTTTATTGATTACCTGAAATAAGTCTATTATCATTAAAAATGGAAAAAATAGTAATACTATAACTTAGAGGTGATTAAGCTTGTTGACTTACTATTTTTTTACTTTTTTTATGTTGTTCTTAGGATGTATACTATTGCTATTATTTTTAGATCTAAAAATAGAAGTAAGATTTATAAGGGAGGGAGAAAATGATGAATTAAATATTACTATTTCCATACTAAAAGGGTTATTAAAATATAAAACAACAATTCCTTTTATAGATTTTTTAAATAATGGTAGAAATATAATCACTGCCAATATTTATAAAAAAGCTAAAGTATCAAATACCAACGCTATTGAAGATGAAAAAGAAGAAAAGGAATTCAACTATGATGAAATAAAAATCATTATAAAAAAAGGACATTACTATTACAAAAAATACTGTGAGGTGCTTCACTATATTCATAAAAGAATCACCATTAATAAGGTGTTGTGGAAAACCAATATAGGCTTGGAAGACGCTGCAGATACGGCCATCATTAGCGGGATACTGTGGGGCATTAAGTCAAATCTTATGACATTATTAAAAAGAAAGCTAAGACCACAAAGGATTTATATAGATGTTGTTCCTTGCTATGTTTCAAAAAAATTCGGTGTAATTTTTGATTGTATAGTGACTTTGAAAATAGGATATATTATAATTGCGGGCATAAAATTACTTTCAACAAAAATTAAGGGTGGTGAAAACATTGAATGAACATCCAATAGAAGCTTTAATGAAAACTACAATGGAAAGCATTAAGGAAATGGTAGATGTAAATACGATTGTAGGAGATGCTGTTGAAACAACAGATGGAACAGTAATTATACCCATCTCTAAAGTGTCCTTTGGTTTTGCCTCTGGAGGAGGAGATTATATAAATGAAAAACCCTCTGAAGAGGAAGGTGAAGAAGAAACAAAAGGCAGTGGTGGCAATGGTGGAGGAAAGGAAAAATTCCCCTTTGCTGGAGGTGCAGGAGCAGGTGTTTCTGTACAACCTGTAGCCTTTATGGTGGTAGGTAATGGACAAATTAAGCTTATGCCAGTTGATCAAAGAGCGAATATGATTGATAATTTAATCAATACTACACCAAAAGTAATTCATAGTATTCAAAGTATGTTTAATAAAAAACAAGGATCAAATGGTTCGGATAATATAATTACTTACGAATAGAGGGTATGCTTTATATCCTCTATTCATTTTTTATGCTTGTAGAATTTGAAACTTTTGGAGTATAGGGGTATAATTAGATTAAGTAGGAGTAAGTACAGAAAACAGGGGGGACAGTATGGATATCAGAGAAGCTATAGAAATGATATGGAATAATAGAAAGTATAGTACCAATGACCCTAAAACTGCTATCAGTCATTTGAATGAAGAGGTTGCAGAGTCCTTAAAAGCACTAATGAAGGGGGACTTAAATAAGACAAAACGAGAGCTACAGGATGCAATGTCCTGTCTATTCATAGCCATGAAGGTATTAGAAGTGGATGTTGTAGAAGCTGTCAATCAGCAAGTTGAACAAATGAAAAAAAGAAATAATAAAACAATGATATTTAAAAATGATAAAGTTGAAATTTATGTAAATGGCATATTAAAAGGTGGATGGTCTATATGGGGAGCAGAGGATATTAAAGAAGCGGAAAAATTAGCAAAGGAATTTGGCTGTGATATACAACATGAATTTGATGAAATAAAAGATGATAAGTAGAGTTACTTTACTTATCATCTTTTATTTCTATTATTGAAAATCCTCTAACGAGTAATGAGATTATTGAATGATTCTTTAAGATTTTGCTTATAATAATTTACGAATACTCTATTTGCTAATTTACTAAACAGAAATGAGGTTAAATATATGTTAAAAAAAGCAGGTATATTTTCATTCATTCTCATAACCCTATTATCAGTGAACTTCTATAGATTTTCAGAAGATGTGTATGCTAATGGCAGGTCTAGCATTGTTATAGACGTAGAAACCGGCAGAGTACTCTATGAAAACAATATTTATGAACAATTACCAATGGCCAGTACTACTAAGATTATGACTGCTTTACTGGCTATTGAAAATATTCCTTCAGATAAAAAAGTTAAAGTTCATCCAAAAGCACAAGGTATTGAAGGCTCCTCCATATACTTAGAAGCAAATGAAAAGGTAAGAATGATCGACCTATTGTATGGACTAATGCTGAGATCTGGTAATGATGCTGCTGGCGCTATTGCTTATGAGGTTAGTGGTTCTATAGAAGAATTTGCACAGCTTATGAACGCCCGTGCAAAGGAGTTAGGAGCAAAACATACAAACTTTGTTAATCCCCACGGGTTGCATGATGAAAACCATTATACCACCGCCTATGATTTAGCTTTGATCACTAGAGAGGCCTTAAAGAATCCAGTATTTAAAGAAGTAGTAAAAGCAAAATTTTGGACAGCTGAGAGGGATGGTTATAAACATTTTGCAAATAAAAATAAAACTTTAAGTATTTGTGAGGGGGGAGACGGAGTTAAAACAGGTTTTACCAAGAGGGCAGGCAGATGCTTGGTTTCCTCTGCTACTAGAAATAATATGCAGTTTGTTGCAGTAACATTAAACGATGGTGATTGGTTTAATACAACGAATGAATTGATTAACCGTTGCTTTGAGGAATATGAGCCCTATACAGTTTTTGAAAAAGATGATTTGGTGAAGCATGTTTCTGTAGAAGATGGAAAAAAAGACCTTCTCTCTATAAATGTGCCGACAACTTTAGTGATTCCCGTCAAGCAGGAGGAAAAAGACAAAATAATATCTGTGATCAAAGCACCAGAGGTTTTACAAGCTCCTGTAATCAAAGGACAAAAGGTAGGTCAGATATTAACCTATCTTGATGGGAACTTAATCAATACAACAGACATATTTACCAATGAACATGTTGATCAACTAACTACCAAAGAAAAAATTCTTAGATTCTTTAGATTAGATAAGTGATATATATGGGGATACAAATCGTGTTTTTGTCATTCTGAAGACAGTGAAGAATCATGTGTCTTAGACCTTTAAGACCCATTCGCTACGCTCAGGGTGACATAGACTCTCTACTTGATTCCTCGATATTTCAGCTTGCTAAAACGAGTTCGCTGCAACTTATATACACAGTAATTGTTTAAAAAAGTGGTAATTTAAATTACCACTTTTTAGTGTTTTTCGTATAAACTTTGTAACAATATTGGTAAAAAAAAATATTCTAATATTATAGTATATTTTCACTAAAGCTTTTGACCAAAAAAGGAGGGAAAGCATGAATAATCACCGATGGCAATGTATTGATGCTGGGAGTGATTATTGTCCTTGTTATTTAGCTGAAACAATGGACTGTATCACTTGTTCGCACTTAAAAGGAAAAGAATTTTGTGATTGTGATTGGCGAGGCGTATGTATATATCAATCTTTTACATTTGAAGGTAATAGAAAAAAAGATCCTAGAGTAGATTTTCATGCTGAGATTGTTGAACGCAAGGAACTTGGCGATAAAATAATTGTGTTTACATTAAGGGTACCCCACTCATTTGCTAGACAGGTAAATCAACCTGGTTCTTATATTTTTATACGAAATAAAGACTTTGGTCAATATTTTGACATTCCTATTTCTGTGATGTATGTCGATGGTCAAAAAGATCTCATAAAAATAGCTGTAGAAATTCATGGGGTGAAGACAAAAACTATTAAAAATGTGGAAGACAGCATGAGTATTAGAGGACCCTATTGGAATGGTGTGTTTGGCTTGGAGCATTTAAAACAAGCACAAAATGCTAATTGTCTCATTGTTACACGAGGCATTGCTCAAGCTCCAGCAATCCTAGTTACCAACTATCTCTTAAGAAATAACAATGCTATTGATGTCCTCATTGACCAAGGCTCTACTGACTATAACTTTATAGAGGAATTTTGCAAGGTGAAAAACTTGGGAAAATGTGATTTATATGAGCCTGAAGGGATAGAACTTCTTCAAGAAATAATGGATAAAAAAAGCTATGACCTTATTTTTATAGGAGCTTCTGATTACCTGCAAAAACGATTGTATGATTCTGTTGAAGAATTAAAAAAGAAAAAAGTTGTAACAACAAATAATAATGAGATATGCTGCGGCGAAGGGATTTGTGGTTCCTGTACGATCTATGATATGAATGGAATTCCTATTCGTACTTGTAAAACTCAGTTTATAAAAGGTTAAAGACAGGGGGGACTTCTTGTGGTAAAACCTAAGGTAGTTATTATTGGCGGTGGCTGGGCAGGGTGTGCAGCAGCCATTACTGCTAAAAAAGCAGGAGCAAATGTAGTGATTTATGAACGTACAGATATGCTATTAGGTTTGGGTAATGTTGGCGGTATTATGAGGAACAACGGTCGATACACTGCTGCTGAGGAGAACATCTTGTTAGGTGGCAATGAATTATTTGAGCTATGTGATGAATGTTCAAGGCATAAAAACATTGAATTTCCAGGACATCAACATGCTAACCTATATGATGTAACTATTATTGAACCTAAAGTGAGACGATTACTGCAGGATAAAGGGATTGAACTGTATTTTCAGTATAGAGCAATAGATATTATAAAAGAAGGAAATAAAATTAAAGCTATTCAGTTGCAGGATCAGAGTACTGTTTATGGAGATGTATTCATCGAAACAACAGGTTCAACGGGACCTATGGGAAACTGCTTAAAGTATGGTAATGGATGTGCTATGTGTATATTAAGATGCCCTTCCTTTGGACCAAGAGTTAGTTTAAGTCATAAGGCTGGAGTAGAAGATATATTGGGTCAAAGGGCGAATGGTTCTTTTGGTGCCTTTAGTGGCTCTTGTAAGCTCAACAAAGATTCTTTATCTGAAGAAATAGTAGATGCGTTGAACAGCAAAGGTGTATATATTCTTGCAGTACCTAAAGAAGATATCAATATGGATAAATTAAATATGAAGGTATGTCAGCAGTATGCATTAAAAGAATATGCAGAAAATCTAATTCTATTAGATACAGGGCATGCAAAACTCATGGCACCCTTCTATCCTTTAGAAAAATTGCGAAGATTAAAGGGGTTTGAAAATGCTAGATTCGAAGACCCTTATGCTGGAGGTGTAGGGAATTCTATTAGATACTTATCTATAGCTCCTCGTAATAATGGTATGAAGGTAAAGGGAATAGATAATTTATTGTGTGCAGGAGAGAAGGGTGGACTCTTTGTCGGACATACAGAAGCAATGGTAACGGGTAGTTTAGCAGGACATAATAGTATTAGGGTTTTATTAGGTATGCCATTATTAGAATTACCTAGAAACCTAGCCTGTGGTGACTTGATTGCTTATGCTAATGAGGAAATTTTAAAAGAAGAAGGTCTAAAAAGAAGATACACTTTTGCAGGAGCCGATTACTTCAAGAGGATGAAGGAGTTAAACTTGTATACAATAGATAGAACTTCTTTAAAGAACAAAATAGAGAGAATGAATTTGTTAAATATATATAATGAAAAACTAGTATAAGTCAGAGAATTGTTTTGAGTTAAAAGAAGAACCCTTAAGAAAATGATGTTTTAGACAATAGTATCTTCTTAAGGGGCTTCTTTTTAAACTTTGGATAGCGTTAGATCATCTGGAGTGGATACATAGTTGTCTCCATTAATCATTAAATCTACATATTGAACCATCTCTTCTTCTGAAATAGACATCTTATTTTCAAGCCACCATTTTACCGAAGAAATTAATGCGCCAGCGTGAAACTCTGCAATAATAGGTATAGGCACATGATAAACAATGCCTTTTTTTTCATTTTCCTCTAGCTTGAATCTTATTTCTTCGGCAAGTAACTTATGCAGAATTGCTATAAAGGAACTACTGCCACCAGAAATCAAAAGTAGTGCAGATAGTTTTTTATTAACTGAAAGATACTCCAGAGCATGTCTAATGACAGACATATAGTATTGCTTAGGATGATCAAACTTTTGACTACTGAGGCTGGCTTGATTAAAGTTCTTAATAAGGATTGCTATACCTATTTCTAATAAATGATACTTATCGTTAAAATGTTTGTAGAAGGTGGTACGATGTACCATGGCTCTAGCACAAAGGTCTGTAACACTGATTTCTTCAAAAGATTTTTCTTCAAGTAAGCTAGTAAGTGCATCAAATAGCAGTTTATAAGTTCTTCGTACTCTTAAATCCTCTTTTTTTTCTTCTAGTGGCTTCTCACACATAACTTAATCTCCCTCTTAAAAAATAATATACAATTTTTCGGATATGTAGAGTAAATTACATATTCAGGATTTTGTTTCTTGCTAATTACTTCCTTTAAGTATAAATTATTAATAAACACATGTAAAGTTAATCTACATGTGTTTATTAATGAAGAGGAGGTATAGATGTGAAGAAAGTGACATCAATTTTACTCATTTGCTTTCTATTACTAATGGGTTGTACTAGTAAGCAAGAAGAAATAGTAGAAAGCAAAGGGGTTAGGCAGGTTTACACTAAAACCATAAGTGCTTCAGGGTATGCCAACAAATTAACTTTAAGTGGCAATATTGTTCCCACAGAAGTTGTTAGACCATCATTTAAGATTTCAGGTGTAGTTTCTCACGTGCTAGTAAACGAGGGGGATTTTGTAAAAAAAGGTCAGGCTATCGCTCAAATGGATCAAAGTGATTATGCTATCAAGGTTAGAGCAGCAGAAGCAGAATTAAATGCGGCTAGACTACAGATTGAAACGGAAATTCCAGCAAAAATTAATCAAGCAAAAACACAATATGAACTTACAAAGCTTACCTATGATAGAGTGCAGACCTTGTATGAAGAGGGAGCAGCTCCCCGATCTCAATTAGATGAAATTTCTGCTAAGCTGGTTCTAGATGAAAGTACTTATAATCAAGCGATGGATGCAAAAATCATAGCAGAAACAAAACTTCAAATGGCGGAGGCCGCGTTGGATTTAGCTAATGCTAATATAAGTGATACTACTATCTACAGCCCTATAGATGGTGTGATTTTACAAAAAGTCATGACCTCTGGAGAAACAACAAGTGCTGGATATCCTGTAGTTGTCATTGGTCAGATAAACAAAGTTTGGGCTGAAATTGGTGTGCCTGATGAATATATCAATACTTTAAAGGCTGGTCAAAAAGCAAATGTATATGTTTATGGGATAGATCAATCTATACAGGGAACCATTGATGAAATCGCTTTTTTGGCAGATACGAAAACTAGAACATTTCCTGTAAAGATTCTAATAAATAATTCTGATAAAGCACTAAAACCAGGAATGATTACGAAGGTAGACATTCAATTAAGCAATGGGGAAAAGACACTTATTCCTTTGTCCAGTGTTATGCATTTATCCGCTGGGTCATCAGTTTATGTTTATTCAGATGAAACTGGAACAGTTAGCTTAAGAATCATCGAAACTGGAGAAATTATAAAGGATAAGATTGAAGTTCTTGAAGGATTAGCAGCTGATGAAAAAATCGTTGTTGAAGGGCAGTTTCTTCTTCGTGAGGGTGAGCAGGTGATGGCAGAGGAGATGGTAGAATGATAAAGTGGAGTGTAGAACATAAAAGTATTATCCTACTATTTGCAATTTTAATATTGATAGCTGGTGGATTTTTATATGGTGCTATGGAGAGACAAGAAAACCCTACAGTTGCAGGGCCAATAGCGGTAATCAAAACCATCTATCCAGGTGCTACTCCTGAAGATATAGAGAAGTTGATTGTCAAGCCAATTGAAGATGAAATCAATAAAATCTCTGATATAAAAACAATAGAAAGCTTTGCTATGGATAGTATTGGCATTGTTAAAGTAACCTTAAAGGATCTTAGCGATGAAAAAATTGATAAAGCTTGGAATGACATAAAGGAAGAACTAGATATAGTAAAGTCCACTTTACCATCAAGTGCCTATGAGCCAACGATAGAAACTGATCTCGCCAGCTCCTATGGCATCATTTTAGGTCTTACTTCTCAAGATTATACCTACCAAGATTTAAGTAGTGTTGCTAATAAACTGAAGGAGGAGTTGAGCAAAGATCCAGGTGTAAAGGCTGTTGATATTGATGGTGAGATTTATGATGAAGTACATATTTATCTTGATATGGTTAAGTTAGAACAATATGGTGTTTCTCCAACAGAAATTGCTACCATCATAAAGGCTAGAAATATCAATATTCCTGGCGGAAATCTTGTGATTGACCAAGTAAAAATACCGGTTCAAGTATCAGGAGAGTACAAAGATATTGAAGAAATCAAAGATACCATTATAGCAGTTTCAACAGAAACCGGTACGCCAATTTACCTAAAGAATGTTGCGGATGTAGTAATAGTGCAAGAGAAAAAGGAGGTATTTGCTTCTGTTAATAATGAAAAGGCTTTGCTGATAGGTGTAAAGTATATGGAGGAAGAAAATATCGTTGCCATAGGTGAGAGGCTGGAGGTGATAATTCATAAGTTTAGAGAAAATCAGCTTTATGAAAATATGGAACTTATTAAACTGACAGATCAAGCTGAGTTTACAAGGGATGCCATAAACCTATTTGAATACAATCTTATTGCTGCTATTTTATTGGTAGTAATTGTAGTTTTGATAACAATGGGTGTCAGAAGTGCGGTTGTAGTATCTTTACCTATACCCCTTGTCATTGTTATGGTATTTATCTTTATGTATTTATCACATACTCCCCTGCACCAAGTTTCAATAGCCTCCCTCATCATATCTCTTAGCTTATTAGTAGCCAACGGCATTGTTGCTAATGATAATATCAATGTTTATCTGGAAAAAGGGTATGATAGGGTTACTGCTTGTATCAAGGGAGTTGAGGAGGTAAAAATTCCTATACTAACCTCTACTCTTACGACAGTAGCTTCCTTTCTTCCTTTGGCTATGATGCAGGGTGTAGCTGGAAAGTTTGTAAAAAGCTTACCCATATTAGTTTCTATTGCCTTGATGGGTTCTTATTTAACCGCATTAACAGTTATTCCAGCAACAGGATACAAACTTTTAAAACCGAAGGAAAAAGATGTAGAGGAAAGAAAATTCAAAACAAAAATAAGGAAAGTTTTGAAGGTGGATGACATCTCTGGAGGTATCGTTAATTTTTATGGTAAACTTCTTAAGGCAGCATTAAACATACCTTTGATTGTTATATTGACTTTTGTAGGAATTTTTGTTGTCAGTCTATTGATGGTACCATCTCTAGGCATGCAATTGTTTCCACCTGTAGAAAGAGATCAATATGTTATTGATGTGGCGGTACAAGACGGTAGTGACGTAGAAAAAACTGAAAAAATAGCTGCTATGGTAGGTGAACTATTACAACAAGAAGCATCTATTGAAAACTTTGCCTACAAAGTAGGTGACGGTATGCTGAAATACTATATCACATTTACTCCGAATGATCGTGCTTCTAACAAAGCACAATTCCTTGTAAATGGGGATCGTAGTGAAGCTGACAGGATAGAAAAGGAATTAGGTAGTAAAATTCCAGGGGTTTCCATTAATATAAGAGAGCTGGAAACGGCGGTACCTGTAACCTATCCAGTGCAGGTACGGGTATCGGGTCCTGAAATAGCAGAACTTAGAAGGATAGCAGAGGAAATAAAAGAAATCATTTATGATGTGCCTGGGGTAAAAAATTTAGAGGACAACTATGGTTACGACTCTTATAAACTGAATATAAAGGTAAACGAGGAAAAGGCGAATTTAGTAGGTATTACAAACTATGATATTGCCAGTACTGTAAGGATGGCTGTAAATGGACTAGAGATTTCAGAGTTTAAAGAAGAAGATATCGAGAAGGAGGCCCTTCCTATTATATTGAAAATTCCTGATGAAAAGAAACGGGATAGAGATGTCTTAGATGCTATCTTTGTTACTTCTCAAATTACAGGCAAGAACGTTCCTATTCACCAAATCGCTGAGATAGAGACAAATTCTTCTTTAAATAAAATTGTAAGAAGAAACACCACAAGAACCATTACTATAGGCATGTTTGTGGAAAAAGGCTACAATTCAAATGAAATTATATCCTCCTGCCAGATGCTTTTGGAGGATTATGTACTGCCAGATGGATATACTATGGTCTTTGGCGGGGAAAGTGAAGAGCGTAATGATGCTTTTGCCTCTATGAAGATACCTACTGTTCTTGCTATTGCAATCATTTATCTTATTTTGGTGATACAATTTGGTAGTTTAAGAATGCCTTTAATCATTATGGGAACTATACCCTTATCATTTATAGGTATCATATGGGGATTAAAATGGATGAACTATCCTATAGGTTTTATGGCTCTTTTGGGAGCAGTAAGCTTAATGGGGGTTGTTGTTAATAATGGAATTGTACTACTTGACTATATTAGAATTTTAGTAAAAGAAAATGATGACATAAAAGAAGCCATTGTTGAAGCATGTAAAACTAGATTACGTCCTATCATGATAGGAATGATTACTACAGTTATTTCCCTCATTCCTTTAGCAAAGTCTGGTGGAGCATTATGGGCACCTATGGCAACATCAATTATTTTTGGTATGCTGATTTCTTCTATCTTAACATTGTTTATCATCCCCTGTGCCTACTTTGTTATTAGAGGGAAGCATATTTGGATTCCTAAACCTGTGAATTCCTCCAATTAAAGCTGAACATCGGAGAATCAGCTGAAAGTCTACTTCACTTGATTGAGGATCCTGCCTGCTAATGTTTAAAGGCAGGGGACCTATATCCCAAAAGCAAAGTCATGATAAAAGGGGAGGGGAGAGAAAAAATTAATTAAAGGGTAAATTAACAGGGTAGGGGATACCCTGTTAATTTAATTCTATAGATGCTTCATCTAAAAGATTGATGCTGCTACGATGATGTTCTTCTTTAAGATCTTCCATTAATTTTAAAAGGGCGAGATCTTTTTTCTTGGCTTCAATCATAATATCAAAGTCACGATCATATTGTTTAGCATTACAAATAAAGTCCATTAAGAAAGGTAAATCTAAATAGTCAGCATGGGCTCTAATATTTTTTTTATCCTTAGGACTGGAGGCATGAATTTTAGGAGGAACAATTTCATTTTTCCAAGTATCAAATATAGAAGGAAGCAATTCTATAATATTTTCACCATGATGGTTGCACCAGTGATGATGGATATCCAATACCATAGGAATGGACAACTGCTGACATATTTCTAAAACTTCCTTAGCGGTGAAGGATTTATCATCGTTTTCTAAAATAATACGATTTCTATATCTTACATCAATATGATTAAAGTTATTTATGAATCTTTCCATAGATTCTTTTTTGTTTTTATAAGTACCGCCAACATGCAGCACTAATTTTGCATGTTTTTCTGTTAAGCCCATAGCTTCGAATATTTTTGTATGATATTCTAAGTCTTCTAGGGAGGCAGATAATACTTTGTCATTAGGTGTATTGATTAAAGTAAAGTGATCAGGATGAGCACTTACCCGTAAATTATTTTTTAACACAAATTCACCTATACTTTTATAAAGGTCTTCAAACTCAGAGGTATAATCCCACTTAAGTACATCAGGGTGGGTGACCAGAGGCACAAGTTTAGAAGTAAATCGGTAGAGCATAATATTATGAGCTTTATTATAGATTAAAATCCTTTTGGTTGTTTCTAAATTTTGCTTTGTAAGGGATTTAAGCTTGTATAATTTTGTTTCATCGTCAGGAAGCTGCGAGAAACTTTTATAGGTTATCGTTTTATTTGGAGAACCCTCATGTATATTTAAAGCTATGGCGACATAGCCAAATCTTATTTTCAAATTGCATCACCTCAAATTATAATATACCCAAATCTATTGAAAAACAGTAATACAAAATAATACATAGGACAACGCCATTGAGAATATTGAAAATTCAACGGTATCATATGATATATATTATCATTTAATAAATACATATGAATTTTACATCTTTAGAACTATGCTGGGAAATACAATTGAATAAATATACATAAATATTTACTAATGTTTGTTGTATAAACATCCAGTAAATAAAGTCGAATGCTGCATTAATTAACGGAAATATATTTAAAGATATTGTCGAATATAGTAAAGAATAGTTCATCAAGATTTGACAAAAGTCAATAAAGTGCTGTCGAAAATCAATTGAAAAATTAGTCGAATAGTTACAAGCAGAAACTTAATAAAAAAGCAATCAAGTTGGCTTGAATTTAGGTTAGTAAATAAAAAACAAATGATCTGAAGTTAAGTCAACGTCGATTAGACTGATAGATTGGCTCAATAGATAATTTATCTAATCATCTAAGTGATCACTATAAATAGATTAAATAGATTCCAAAAGTTTAGCTGCAATAAAAATTCAAATAAAAATTTATTAGTTTAAAATGATTTAAATTAAATGTTTAAATGTTTAAATATTAGTAAGAAATAATGGTAAAAGTATCAAATCAAACCTCTATGGGAAGATCTGTTTAACTATTCTTTAAATGTATATTTAGGGAATAGTATGTAAGGTTTAAATATATTGACTAGCTTTTAAGTATTTCTGTCCAATGACACGTACTTCTGTTGTTTGGCCAAATAACTATGTTTTTTGAAGATATTATTATAAGATCCATTCCCTAAGTATTTCTATAGAACACTATAAATATTTTCTTTAGGCTTATTCCTATAGTAGTTTATCAAACAATTGTAATTGCAACTTCAAAGAGTCATAGGCTAAATCATAATGCTTTCTCTCTTCTTTTTTATCTCCTAAATCTCCTCTTTTCTTAGTAGTGATAATTCACCCTCTGATTCATGGAACATGAATGGGCAAGCTTTTCTTAACGCAAGGCATGCACTAGAAGAACTTAAAAACAAAAAAAAATATTGTGTATTACTTCACAGTTCACAATATGAACTAAATAAAATTTTCAACCTCGTTTATGGTCTTATCGCTGCTATTGTTAATGATTGGAGCGATAAACAATGGGAAGCAATTCAACTCTATGACAAAGTTAAATCTTATGAATCTGGAGCAGATAAATTAGGCATCAGTAAAAGTTCCTTTCACCAAAATTCGTCCTGTAGACCTGACAATAAACTTGGTAATTTTGTGCTTGAGGGGGGAGTCTTATGGCTGGTATTCAATTAGTGCTACTGCCTTTTATTTTACTTTATTCATTGTACTTAGCCATTTAATTATCGATTATGTAAAAGAATCTGTACAATCTGACAATCGTAAAGTCCTTCGTTGCTCCAAGATCCTTCGCTACGCTCAGGATGACAGTTCGAGAGAATTTTGGTAATAATTATATTAAGTTAACGCTTATGAAACTATCACAGGAGTTACACATACCCTTCTGTCCCGTTAATTAAAACGCTTTGTCCGTCTTTTATTAGTTTTGTGGCATTGTCCATGCCTACAACTGAAGGAATACCATATTCTCGTGTAATTACTGCTCCATGTGTCATAACCCCTCCGACTTCTGTGATCAAACCTTTACGGATTATAGCAAACTAAAATTAAGCACCGTCTAAAGACGATGCTTAATAATGTATTCTAACCCCTTTTCTTTAACTAAGGGTATTAAATTATTTTGTAAGACATACTCAGATAAATTTACTTCGGCTAAAGCCCGTTCATATCCATCTCTACATTCTTCTAGGTTTACAGATTCTCCTGTATGGATGTTCCAAGCTCTGCTGTTTTCAAAAATGCCGTCATTAGACATGATAAATATTTTTTCATGATCTATAAAGGAACCTCTAGCTACATGCACTTGCTTTGCTACAAAACCATCATCTATATTCAACAAATCCTTACCTAGTGTTTTGTCTGGCTCTACTTTTAATCCCAATAAATTTGCCATAGTAGGCAAAAAGTCGATTTGCCCTCCAGCAGTAGTAATCTCTTCTTGCAAGCTGCTATCAGGTATATGGGTTATAAGGGGAACTCTGAACATCTCATCTTCTTCATAGGGTTTACCTAAAAAAGAAGTAAGAAGTTCATTTGCTTCTTCATTACGCATATCTAATCCTTGATGGTCGCCGTAAACGACAATCATTGTGTTGTCATAGAGGTCTGCTTCCTTCAGCATCTTAATAAAGTTCCCGATCTCTTTATCTAGATAGTGCACAGTTTGCAAGTAGTCTTCTAATAAGGTATCCTTATATTCTCCTTGGATATCTAATCCCTGGTATTGTTCTTCCATAATAAATGGATGATGTGAGGTTAAAGTAATATAAAATCCATAGAATGGCTTTGTCTGTTGTTTTAGATAATTAATGGATTGTCTAAAAAGCGACCCATCACTTAATCCTATTCCAATCAACTCATCTTGCTGTAGTTCTTCTATACTAATAAAAGTATCCAATCCCTGAGAAGGATATATGCTCTCACGATTCCAGAAGTTCGCTTCATTACCATGAAAGGCAATGGTGCTATAACCTTGGTTTTTTAATAATATAGGCAGACTAGTAAAGTCGTTATCTTCATACGCTTTATAACTGAAGGTTTTAACAGAAGGATAAAAGCCATTATGAGATACAAACTCAGCGTCAGAGGTATTCCCCCATCCTACCTGCTCATAAAATTGACTAAAATAAATGCTGTTATTATTAATAAGTTCATTTAATACAGGAGTAATAGGTTGTCCTTCGATTTCTTTATTGATAACAAAACCTTGTACTGATTCCGCCTGTATGACGATGACATTTTTATTTTTTGCCAATGCAAATTTATTTCTATCACCGTTTTCTGTGCTAATGGTTTCAACAATGCCTTCTACCCTGCTGATATCTAAGGTGCTTCTAGCAAAAAGACTCACCATATCATATAAATGATAATTAATAACGCCTAAATTATGAGGTGTATAGTTTCCATTAGCATCCTTACCAATTTTATAGTTCATACCTACTGTTGTGGAGGTTAGTATAAAAAATGTTATTAAAAGTGCTATTCTTTGTCTTTTGTTATACTTAGATGTTTCTCTGTCAGTATTTTCCTTGTATTTTTTATAATATCTCCATAAAAGTAAAGAATCTGTGAAGAATAAGAAATACCTTAATCGAATCAAAGAAAAAATACTCCCAGAAACAGGTCCAAGCTGTCCGACTTGATATATGCTATGAGTAGGTATCAGTGTGAAAAAATGGCTATAATACATAGTGTCTATAAAAAATATTATTGATAAAGCAATATTTATTATAAGAAAAATTTGTATTCTTTTATTTTCTTTAGCTAGACTTACAGTAAATTCGCCTGAAAGCCCACGGTTTCAATCGTGGGATGAAAGGCGTTTCTTTTAATCTTCTTGTTGCAGTTTCAGTTTAAAACTGATACTATAAATATATGGGACAAGATTATAGAAGAACACAAACAACAGTATCTTTAATAAACTATCATTTTGTTTTCTGTCCAAGGTACAGACGTAAAGTTCTAGTTGGAGAAGTTGAAATAAAATTTAAACAGCTTCTCAATGAGATTTGTAAAGACATTGAAATAGAAATTTTGGCAATAGAATGTGATAAAGACCACTGCCATCTTTTTGTCAATGCACTTCCTCATTTAAGTCCAGCAGACATAATGGCAAAAGTGAAAGGAGTGACTTCTCGATTATTAAGGCAGGAATTTAAACATCTGCGACATTTGCCAAGTCTTTGGACAAGAAGCTATTTTGTATCTACCGCAGGAAATGTATCAAGTGAAACTATAAAACGATATGTTGAAGAACAAAAAACAAGGGGGTGAAACAATGCAGATAACAGTAAAATTTAATATTATTTTGACAAAAGAACAAGTACAACTAATAGAATCTATATCAAAAGAATATATCCATACTGTTAATAGCCTTGTTTCATCTACGCTCCAATCAGAAGAAAGAGTAAAGCTATCATCTAAAGATGTTTTTGCAAATATGCCAAGTGCAGTGAAAAATCAATCTATTAGAGATGCCAAAAGTATCTGTACTAAGTACAAGAAAGCTATCAAGGCTAATTCCAAACTGCCTACTGATAAACAAAAAGTAATCAATGTAGCTACCCTTAAAAAACCTGTCTGTATATGGAATAATCAAAATTATTCACTTAAAGACGGTATTCTTAGTTTTCCCGTTATTATAGATGGGAAATCGCAGCGTATTCAAACTAGAACTATCATGACAGACTATCAGCTAAAACAACTAGAAGGTCATTTGGGAGCATTGCGTATAACTAAGAAAAGCAATAAATATATCGCTCAAATAAGTGTTGAAAAAGTATCTCATATAGTTAAAGGTGATGTTGTAATGGGTGTTGACTTAGGCCTAAAAGTTCCTGCTGTAGCTGTAACCGATTCAGGAAAAACGTTTTTTTTTGGAAACGGTAGGCAAAATAAATACGTCAAACGTAAATATAAAGCGAAACGTAAAAAACTTGGAAAAGCCAAGAAGCTTAAAGTCATTAAAAAGCTTGATGATAAAGAACAACGTTGGATGACAGACCAAGACCACAAAGTAAGTAGAGAAATAATTAATTTTGCAGTAAATAATAATGTTTCTGATATTCGGCTTGAAAAATTAACGAATATCAGAAACACGGCAAGAACAAGCCGTAAAAACGAAAAAAATCTACATACATGGTCATTCTATCGTCTAGCTCAATTCATAGAGTATAAGGCACTATTGAAGGGGATAAAGGTTGAATATGTTGATCCTAAATACACTTCTCAAATATGCCCTGAATGTAAGAAACTAAATAAAGCAAGAGATAGAAAATATAAATGCTCCTGTGGTTTTAAAACACATAGGGATAGAGTAGGTGCTATAAATATAATTAATGCACCTGTAGTAGATGGTAAAAGTCTACTAGCCTAGGGTACTATATGTACTGCTCTAGGAGGGGTAATGGCATACCCTAAGCTTGAGGTCATACTCCGATAGCAGAAATGTACTTCGGTTTAATCACTCAAGAATCCCACTGCTTTAGCTGTGGGAGTGTCAATAAACAATAAATTGCAATGACGATAAAGAAATTTTTTAATGTGACCAGAACAAGTCCTTCTCCAAGCCCCATAAAATAGTGTAATACAAAAAGCTTAAAGAGTGTACCTATAGTAAATAAACTTATATCCTTGTAGTCATTACTTCTAGAAATGCCATGTAGTAACATTGTAAGTGCCTCCTTAAGTTGGTTTCATAGTTTGGTAGCTAGTATCGGATGATCTACTTTCTCAATACTTATAAACTATAACTTCCATAGTTGGCTTTTAGATAAGTAAATTGCCGAAGTTGGTTCTTAAACTTAGTTAAAATTAAAAAGGTTTGATTTTATTTTAACATAAATTTTAGTATTTGTTTAATAAAGTATAGCAATTTTCTTCTATACATTATATGACATATGGCACTATATGGCTGCCCTTATGCTCTGCATCCTCTGCATTACCTTAAGGATTACTTCATCGGCTCCATTCATGCCTTCACTAGATAATACACTTAAATTTCGAATGGTATCTTCTACAGTCTCAGCAATAATTCCATTGCCGGCAGGAATAATATGATTATCTATGGCTAATAAAGCAGCTTGAATGGCAGCCGAAGCAGAAGTGGAGAGTTTCAAAGCACAACCTACTTTTGCACCATCGCAGACCATTCCACTGATATCTCCTAAAATGTTTTTAATAACACCCTCTATTTGTTGTATTTCTCCTCCCATTAACCAAGCTATCGCTACTCCTGCTCCTGTTCCAGCAGCAACTCCGCATCCACAAAGGGCAGATAGTCTACCAATATAACTCTTGATATAGCTATTGATAATATGACTCATCGCCAAAGCTTTGGCTAGTCTTTCATCAGATACATAAAATTTTCTACGATAAGCTACAATGGGTAATATAGCTGTGAGACCATTATTTCCGCTGCCATTGCTGCTCATCACAGATAGCTTTAAGCCAGACATTCGTACATCTGAGGCTGCTGCTGTCAGCATCTTGGCATGGTTCATAAAGTCATCAGATAAGATGCCCTTTCTCATATTCTCGTAAAAGGTATACCCTACCCCCATACCTACCTTTTTATGTAGTCCTGCCATAGCTACCTTTTCATTCATGACTAGCCCATCTAACATAAAGGAAATAGATTCATAGGGTATCTTTTCTATTGCTTCGATAATTGATCTTATTTTGAGACTGTATAAAGTGTTTTCGTGATCTATGATTTCGGTGTTTTCTTCCAACAGATCTTGGATGATTTGGCCCTGGCTTTCTAGGTATACAAATTTGTCATGCTTTCCTTTGACGATTACTTTAGAGGCGTTTTTTTCTAAATAAAGTCTTACTTCTATATACACCTTATCTTTGGTATCCTTTATATCTACTGATATCTTCTCAGATTTCAATAGGTCTTTTGCCAGCTGTATTTCTTTTTCTTCAATCTCCTCCAACAGCTGCAATCCCTTGTGGCTTCTTCCTCCAATAAACCCTAGGGCAGCTGCAATAGGGAGTCCTACTTCATCGGTGGGGGGAACGCCTACAGCTAATCCATTTTTATATATGTTTGGACTAACAAGTACCTCTATAGAAACCACTTCAGAAGGTACTGCTTTGTTATTTAATAATTCCTTCGCCTTTGCACAGGCTAAAGCGACAGCAACCGGTTCTGTACATCCCACTGCGGGTACTACTTCCTTCTTTAAGGTTTCAACAATTAAATCCTCTAGTCTCATGTTTGTCCCTCCACTTTTCATAATTATATACAATAATTAAATTGCAAAAATCATGCCAATGTAAGAAAGGTTGATTTTATTTACCCGTAAGGATAGTTTTGTATCAAAATGAGATTTCAAACAGAAAAATCGTCTCAAAAAGAGAAAAAATATCATTTTGAGACGATTTTAATATCATATTCTTTTATTTTTCTATATAAAGTAGCTCTGCTGATCCCTAAAGCTTCAGCAGCTTCAGCAATATTTTGCTTTCTATTACTGTAGTAGGCAACTGCTTTTTGTATCTCCCTCTTTTCCAAATCTCTGATGGGGATAATCCTTTCTTGTTTGAAGGGACTTAATGATATATCTCTACTTATTAAACGCTTAGGCAAATCTTCTTTTTTAATAACACTGCTATTACACATATTTACAGCATATTCAATGGTATTTTCCAGTTCCCTGACATTTCCAGGCCAATGGTAATGCATGAAGATATCTAATGCCTGAGGATCTACTTCTTTAATATGCTTTCTTAATTTGATGTTGCACTTGCTTAGAAGATACTCTACCAATGTAAAAATATCTTCTTTTCTTTCCCGTAAGGGTGGAATCTGTAAAGGAATAACGTTAATTCTATAGAACAAATCTTGACGGAATTCCCCCTCTAAAACCTTTCTTTCTAAATCCTGGTTAGTGGCTGCAACCACCCTGACATCAATAGGAATCAGCTCTTTCCCTCCTATTTTTTCTATCATTTGTTCTTGCAAAACTCGTAGAAGCTTAGTTTGCAGGTGAAGAGGCATGTCTCCAATTTCGTCCAAAAAGATAGTTCCTCCAGTTGCAAGTAAAAACTTTCCTGCTTTGCCTCCCCGCTTTGCTCCCGTAAAGGCTCCTTCTTCATAACCAAAAAGCTCGCTTTCTAGAAGCTGCTCAGGAATCGCTGCACAATTGATTGGAATAAATGGGGCTTTAACTCGATCACTATGAAAATGAATAGCCCTTGCAAATAGTTCTTTGCCCGTACCGCTTTCACCTTGAATCAGAATAGTCGAGGTGGATTGACTGGCTTTTTTTGCCTCAAGTTTAACTTCCCTAAAAATCAAACTATCTCCGATGATTTCATCAAAATCGGTAGCTATTGTTCCTGTAGTAATATCATTTACAGTATTTAATATATCTGAAAGCTTGCTAAATACAAATACTATACCAAAGCTTTCATGATCAATACTAATAGGATTCGTATCAAAAACACCTCGAAGATGATACTCTTTATTTTTATAAACAAATTCCCCGTTTTTTATCTTGTATTTTTCTTTAGCCAAAGACCGAAAGGTAGCCATACCAATGAAGTCCTTTATATTTTTGTGCATGATTTCTTTTTCACTAGTTTGAAAAAGTTTAAGAGCTCTTTCGTTATAGCGTAATATTCTTCCTTTGTCATCCACCGCTAAGATTCCTTTATCAACGGAATTTAAAACAACCTCAAGCTCTTTTACTAGAAGTTGGATTTTATCTGTGTTCTTCTGCTCTAGTAGTTTGGAAGAAATTAGATCTGCCATTTTATTAAGAAATTTGATCAAATTACTTTGATTGTGTAAAATTTCATCCCGTTGCTTCTCCTCAAAAGCAATTAGTCCTATCACTCCAACAACCTCATTATTGACCTTAATAGGACAACAGACCTCAGCATATTCTTTACAGTCTTTTGCATCTACGCATTGTAAACACACAGCATGTTGGCCAGCGTTTTCAATAATAAAACCTTCTCCTTTTTTAATCGCCACACCAAATACGGAGTTTTGATTTACCTCTTCTCCTATTCTCTCACGGTAGGACCCTGTGCCAGCAATTCTTTTATATTCATTATCTACCACTGTCACATCTACTTTAATTACACTGGCTATAGCCTCAGAAATATTTTGGACATTAGAAGCAATCGTCATTAAACCCATAAGCAACCATCCTCTAATTTTTATAAATTATTTTTTAGTTGTTGTTTCTAGCATCTCTCTTTTTCATCCATTGGTATATTAGGAAAGTTGTTACCAATGCTGTTGCACCTTCAGAAAAAACAGGAGTAAACCAGATACCAAAAGTTCCCCATAATGAAGGAAATACTGCCAAACCCAGTAGAATAAATACAAGTCCTCGTGATACTGCTATCACTAAGGATTTTCCTGCCTTTTCCATAGCCGTAAAGAAGACAGAGCCTACTATCCCTATAGGCATAAAAAGCATAGCCCAACTGATAATATCTGTCACACCGAGAGCCAGATCTAAAGCTTCAGGATGTTCCGGCATAAAAAGAGTTACCAATGTTTCTGTTTGCCACTGAAGAATCATAAAGAAAATGATTCCTATTATAAAGGAAGAAACTAATAGTCGTCTAAGAGTGCCTTGAACTCGATAAGAAAGACCTGCCCCATGATTATAACTTAAAATTGGTTGCGTTCCATTACTCATGCCTATTAAAATCATCACACCAAAGGTCAGCAGATAGTGAACCAATGCAAAGGCTGCCACACCTAAAGAACCTACATAACTGAGAATCATTCGATTAAATAGAAAAGTTGTTAAGCCTGCTGCAATATTATTAAATAATTCCGATGAACCGTTGGTTACGATAGCACCTATAACTGTAAGTCCTCCTCCTGGCACACCAAAGCTCAAACCAGTACGACCACTGAGGGTTTTAAGAAGAAAATACATAAAAAAGATTGTTGCACCTATGCTTTGAGAGAGCCCTGTTGCCAAAGCTGCTCCTTTAATGCCCATGTTAAGAGGAAAAAGAAAAATATAATCCAGTAAGATATTTAATATTGCCATAGCTGCCATAACAATAGTAGCCATATTAGGGCGTCCATCATTTCGTACAGATTGTTCTAAGATAAACAATAGGATCATAGGTGTGAAAAAAGGATATAAAGCTTTTAAGTACTCTCCTGCGTAATGTCCTAGTTCTCCTGAGGTTCCAAGAAAAGATAGTATCCTTGGAAATGCTAAAATAACTATCAAACTTCCGAAAATACCAAGTATTGTACCCAGTGTAACAACAAGACCGAAAACACGGCGAGCTTTATGGGTTTCTCCTGCCCCTAAGAGAACAGCAATCCGAGCATTTCCACCTATTCCAATCATAACAGCTATACCAATAAACAAAGCTAAAACAGGGTAAAGTATATTTACCGATGCCAGTGCTTCAGGACCTAACCGCCTGCCTACTAAAATACCATCTACTACTTGATAGAGCGCCATGAACACCATAGATGCCACGGCAGGAAGCGCGTTCTTGATGATAAGACCACCCAATGGAGCCGTAAGAAAAGATTCTCTAGCAGGATCTATACTAGTAGCAGCTTTTTCATGTTCTTTTTGTTGACCTTGTTCTTTTTGTTGACCTTGTTCTTTAGGTTCTTTTTTTATCCTCATAAATCAATATCCCATTTCTTTAAAGTTTTTGTTATTTGCAAATTATATCAGCTAGGGGGGCTCTTTCGCCACGCCTAGCTGAAGTTAAATTATATAAAACTTAGATTTGTTGGCTCTTTTTCTAAAAGATCTTCCTTCTTAAGAAAAGTACCAATAGCAGGTATATTACCTCGATAGTATGTGACATCTGTAAAAGTAATATCCTCCAAGGCTTTGATTTTTGATAAAGTACTGTTGTTTTTAGCTTTTAATACTTGAATCCCTATAGAGTTTTTTGTTGTTTTTATAGGAATTTGACTAGTATGAAAAACCAATACCTTTTGGATACTGCTTATTGCCACTAACTCCTTATCCTCTTTAATAAGTTCAAGATGTACTAATTTAGATTCATTAGAATAAGCATTTGCCAGTTGTTTTCTATTGGTCTTTGTTTTGTAACTTTCCATAGTTATTTTAGCACATTTACCACTTTCATAGAAAAACAACATATGCCCTTGATAGTCTTCTGTAGCTGCTATATAAATGATTTTTTCATCATCGGCTAAATTTAATAGATTTTTTAAATAATCCCCTAAACTGCTGGCCTTTTTATCCTCCAGCTCATAGCATCTAACCTTGTACACTGTGTGTTTATTGGAGAACAGTAGTACATCTGATTTGTTAGTACCGTCGATTTCTTGTACAATAAAATCGTCATCCTTCAACTTATGCCCATTATTGCTGCTTCTCAGAGAAGCCAAAGATATTTTTTTAAGATAGTTTTCATTGGTCAAAAACAGTTTTAGACTATAATCCTCAATAAAAAGTTCCTCTGTAACCACCTCTATGAGTTTTTCCTCAATGATCTCTGTTTTTCTAGGTTTACCATATTTTTTAGCTACCTCTTCTAACTCCTTGATAATGACTTTATTAATTTTACTCTCACTCTTTAAGGTAGCATCAAGACTTTTAATTTCTCTCTCTAGGGTTTTAATATCCTTAGTTTTATTTAAGATATACTCTTGGTTGAAGTTTCTCAGTTTAATATCTGCAATAAATTCAGCTTGGACCTTGTCCACTTCAAACCCCTTCATCAGATTAGGCACAACTTCCTTATCTTTTTTTGTATCCTTAACAATTTTCACTGCCTTGTCTATATCTAAAAGAATTTTTTCTAGACCATTTAGCAGATGTAACCTTTGCTGTTTTTGATAAATATCAAAGGTTAGTTGTCTTTTGATACAATCGACTCTAAAGAGTGTCCATTCCTTAATGATTTGTTTTACTCCCAAAACCATCGGATTTCCATGAATTAAAATATTAAAGTTACAGCTGAATGTATCCTGTAGGGTTGTTAGTTTATATAGGCGATTCATTAAGTGTTCGGCATCAGTATTTCTTTTTAAGTCTAGGGTGATTTTCAGACCTTCTTTATCTGTTTCATCTCTTATATCATGTATTTCCTTAATTCTTCCTGATTTTACGAGATCAATAATTTTTTCAATAATTGCTTCTATGGTTGTGGTATAAGGAATTTCATAGATTTCTATACAGTTATTTTGCTTATCATATCGGTATTTTCCTCTTAAATAAAAACTACCTTTTCCTGTGTCGTAAATGGTTTCAAGTTCTGATTTGTTAAGAATTAATTCTCCTCCTGAAGAAAAATCAGGGGCTTTTAAATATTGGCCAATAGGGGCATTTTCATCTTTAAGGAATTCAATCGTTGCTTCACATACTTCCTGTAAATTAAAACTACATATAGAACTTGCCATACCTACAGCTATCCCCACATTAGGATTGACAAGAATATTTGGAAAGGTAGTAGGTAACAGCTTAGGCTCATCCATGGTATTGTCATAGTTAGGTACAAAATCCACTGTGTTTTTTTGGATATCCTTAAAAAGCTCTTCACAAATCTCCTCTAACTTTGCTTCAGTATATCGTGGTGCTGCATAGGCCATTTCCTTGGAATAATTTTTTCCAAAGTTTCCTTTGCTATCAATAAGAGGATGCAGCAGTGCTTCATTTCCTCTGGTTAGACGCACCATTGTCTCGTAGATGGCACCATCTCCATGGGGATTTAGTCTCATAGTCTGACCAACAATGTTTGCTGATTTGGTTTTTGATCCCTTTAGCAGCCCCATTTTAAACATTGTATAGAGTAATTTACGATGGGAGGGTTTTAAGCCATCGATTTCAGGTAATGCTCTTGAGACGATTACACTCATGGAATAGGGCATATAGTTTTTTTCTAAGGTTTCTATTACATTTAAGTGGCTTAATTTAGACTGCATTAATTTTCTCTCCTAGGTTTATATTCTTTTCTAAACAACATCACATTGGTCAAGATACTTAGAACCATGCTTTGAGATATATTCTTTTCTGCCGGGTAAATTATCTCCTAAAAACAGAGCAAAGGCTTCCTTGGTGGCCTGTGCTTCTGTTGGAGTGACTTTAATCAACCTTCTTGTTTCTGGATTCATGGTGGTTTGCCACATCATGTCAGGTTCATTTTCTCCCAAACCCTTAGATCTTTGAATCTTATAATTACTTTTTAGCTTCTTTATTATAGTATTTTTCTCTCCCTCTGAATAGGCGAAAAATGTATTGTCTTTGCTATCGGTAATCTCATATAAGGGGGATTCCGCTATATAGACACACCCCTTTTCAATTAGCGTAGGCGTAAGGACATAGAGCATGGTCAGAATCAGCGTCCTAATCTGAAATCCATCTACATCCGCATCGGTACAGATAATAATCTTACTCCAATTAAGTTTGTCAATATCAAAAAAGCTTAAATCGCTATGCTTACTTTTGATCTCAACGCCACAGCCTAATACTTTTAATAAATCTACGATAATATCGTTTTTAAATATCTTATCATAATCGGACTTTAGACAATTTAATATCTTTCCACGGACAGGGATAATAGCTTGAAATTCCGCATCTCTACCCATTTTGGTTGAGCCCAATGCAGAATCTCCTTCTACAATAAACAATTCTCTCTTAGTGATATCTTTGCTTCTACAGTCTACAAACTTTTTGACCTTGTTAGAAAAATTATCAATACCTTTACTTAATTTTTTTCTAACATCTATCCTAGTTAGTTCTGCCTTTTCTCTACTTCGCTTATTAATTAGTATTTGATCTACAATCTTCTCTAAATCAGCTTGGTTTTCTGTAAAATAAATTTCAAGCTTTTCCTTTAAAAAAGCAGTTATCGCTTCTTGAATAAATTTGTTGGTGATAGCTTTCTTTGTTTGGTTTTCATAGCTGGTGATGGTAGAATATGTATTGGTCACCAGAATAAGACTATCTTTGATATCAGTAAATGTTACTCTTTTTTCATTCTTAGTGTACTTATTCTTATCCTTGATAAAACTATGAACTTGGGAAGAAAAACCGCTATCTACAGCCTTATCTGGAGCTCCTCCATACTCTAAAAAGGAGGAATTATGATAATATTCAAGGAGATTATGTTCATTATTAAAGACAAAAGCCACTTCGATTTTTAGCTTATACTCCTCTTTATCTTCACGATCTCTCCCCTTTGTTTCAAGCTCAAAATACTGAGGTTCAGTAAATCCTTTTTCTCCGTTGATCTCTTTTACATAGTCTATAATACCATTTTCATAGTAATACTGAAAAGTTTCATCTGTTTCTTCATCATATAACTTAAAGGTAATTCCCTTATTTACGATTGCTTGTCTTTTGAGGACTTCTTTAAAAAAGCTTAAGGAGATGTCAATATCATTGAAAACCTCTAGATCTGGCTTCCACTTAATGTTTGTACCAGTGTATTGATGGTCATATTTTTCTTTTATTAATTCACCAATAACCTCTCCCTTTTCAAAGTGCAGCTGATATCTATGTCCATCTCTATAGACCTCTACATCCATGTACTCGGAGGCAAACTGTGTGGCGGCAGTACCTAGACCGTTTAGTCCGATACTATACTGATAATTACTGCCAGAATTGTTGTTATATTTTCCTCCACCGTAAAGAATGGTAAATACAATCTCCCAATTATATTTCTCCTCCTTCACATTATATTCTAGAGGGATACCTCTCCCCCTATCTCTTACCTCTATAGAGCGGTCCTTATAGCGAAATACTTCTATCAGGCTACCAAAACCCTCTTGTGCTTCATCCCTAGCATTTGCTACAATCTCCACAAGGGTATGGCAACACCCCTCTATACCATCACTACCAAAGATTACTCCCGGTCTAAGCCTAACCTTATCTTTCTCTTGTAAGGTTGAAAGACTGTCATTACCATAGTTGTGTTGTTTTTTTATAGTCATTTTACTTCCTCTTTTCTTTTGTGGATACTACACATAATAATACCATAAATCATTGCTTTATTGACTTATCTTGTGTTTTATATTTTAATAGGGTTTAAATTTGTTTCATATAGAAAACAGTATATCAAAGGGGGCTATGTCGAACAAGTGTTTTGGATAAGATTGTAAAAAAAAACGAAAAAATCTATCCTCAGTGGGTCTGTTTATAATATCAACATAATTAGGTGATGGCAGTTCACTATACAAGTATTATAACAACACATGAAAAAAGATGCAAAAACAAATAAAGGTACAGTCTAGTCTGCTGTACCTTTACTTTGATCTTTTTTTATTGAATAGCCCCTCGTACTTCTTGGATCATAATATTTGTTGCTTCCAGGCCACCAGATGCTACGTACCAAACATGGGCACTTAAATAGTGAATTGCATCGTTTTTATAGGCGTCTGTCATCTTTACTAAGTCGTTGTCTAATACTTGTTCTGCTGCGGCAGTTCCACCAGTTACTGCAGCTCTGTCAATAACGAAGATAACTTCAGGATTTTTTTCTACGATGTACTCAAAAGAAATGCTTTGGCCATGATTCGCCACTTCGATATTTTCATCTGCTGCAGCAAAACCAAATTCATTATGTATGATATTGAATCTTGACCCTTTTCCAAAGGCATTTAAAGCCCCGTCATTGGCCGCAATAATTAATGCTTTTTTCTCAGCGTCCACCACCAATTGCTTCAGTTCAGTAATTTTCTGTTGTATAACTTGTAATTGTTCCTGTACAAAATCTTCTTTTTCAAATATTTCGCCTAAGGTTGTTAGGTTGCTACTGAAGGATCCAAGATAATCCTGTGTATCGATGGTAAGGTATACCGTTGGAGCAATTTTTTCAAACTCTTCATATAAATCTGCTTGTCTTCCAGAGATTAATATTAAATCTGGTTGAAGCTCGTAAATTTTTTCGTAGTTAGGTTCAAATAAGGTGCCTACATCAGTGTACTGAGAGTCATTATACTTCTCTAAGTATTGAGGAATATTAGATTTAGGTAAACCTATCACTTCTATATCCATTTGATTTAAAGAATCTAATGTCGCATAATCAAAGACGATTACTCTTTGAGGATTCCTTTCTAAAGTAGCCTCACCTAATTCATGGGTAATCGTGAGAATCTTTGGTTCTGCAGCTGTTTCAATAACCTCTTCTTTTTCCTCTTCAGCTCCTGTGCTTTCTGTAGAACTGCAAGCAGTTAGACCTACTACAGAAATCATTAATAATAATACCGATAAAATCAAACTTTTCTTTTTAAACATTCATTTCACCTTCCTATTTTTTTATTTTTTAGCTGTTTTAAAACCTATTACTGATTTTATATCAACTTTTTAATAACTTTCTACAACATCTCTAGATCTTTAACGAAGCCTTTTATTAGAAATAAACACAAATTTTTTGATTGTTAATATTCTTTATCTTGAAATCCATGTCATAGATCCCACCAAGGATTTTTTCATCAATAATACATTCTGCATTACCCTCCTTAATTATTTTGCCTTCATTTAGAGCTACAATATAGTCAGAGTAGCAAGAAGCAAAATTGATATCATGAATCACTATAACAATCGTTTTACCCAGCGTTTTTACTAGCCACTTTAAAATCTTCATGATTTCTACAGCATGCTTCATATCTAAGTTGTTCAATGGTTCATCCAAAAGAATATATTCTGTATTTTGAGCAATCACCATTGCGATATAAGCCCTTTGTTTTTGCCCTCCACTTAACTGATCTAAATATTTATTTTGTATGTCCTCCAGTTTCATATAGGCCATAGCTCTATCAATATATTCCAAATCCTCCTGTGTTAAATTTCCTTGAGAGTAGGGAAAACGTCCAAAACTCACCAGTTCTTTTATGGTTAGACGGATGTTGATATGATTTGATTGCTTTAATATAGAGATTTTCTTGGCAAGTTCATTGCTCTCCCATGCTTCTATCTCTTTACCTTCGATGAAGACTTTGCCAGCATCTTTCTTATTCAAGCGACTGATGATAGCCAATAAAGTACTTTTTCCAGCACCATTGGGGCCAATAAAAGAGGTGATTTTTTTACTGGGTATTTTAAGAGATACATTATCTACCACTGTTTTTTCACCATATTTTTTCACTAGATTTTTTACCTCTATCATTCTTTACCCTCCTTTAACAATAAATATATGAAATACAATCCTCCCACCAAGTTAATAATAACACTTAAAGGTGTTTTGAAATTTAGTACCCTTTCAACCATCAATTGCCCTCCAACTAAGGCAATGCCGCTAATTAAAATAGATGTGGTAATTAAGTATTTATGTTGGTACGTATGTAACAGTTCTCGGGCAAGATTTACCACCAATAAACCTAAAAACGTAATCGGCCCAACCAATGCAGTGGCTACAGATACCATGATAACAACAACGATCAACATCCTCTTGACAGATTTATCGTAGTCTATCCCCAAATTGATAGCTTCTTCTCGTCCTAAGGATAACACATCCATGATCTTTATATAGGGGTAAGTATAAACTCCTGCACATAAAATGATGCCTATAGCAATATACAACAAGTCTGTATTTACGTTGTTAAAGCTAGCAAACATTCTGCTTTGAACAATGCCAAATTCATTTGGATCAATCAACATTTGCATAAAAGAAGATAGACTTTGAAATAATGTGCTGAATATCAGGCCTATCAGCAGAAGAAAGTAAATATTCTGTTGTTCTTTTTTAAACAGAAACTTATAAAGGATACTTGAAAAAATAATCATGAGTAAGACAGATAATAGAAAGTTTGTATGTCTGCTTACCAATGTTAAGCTTCTGCCGGCAAAGATAAAAACAATCAAGGTTTGTATGAAGATATATAGAGCATCTAACCCTAAAACACTAGGGGTTAATATGCGGTTGTTGGTAATGGTTTGGAAAACCATGGTGGAAAAGGCAATGACCGAACCTGTTAATAAGATTGCTGCAATCCTTGGAATTCGTCTGGAAAGTGCATAGCTCCAATTATTACTATTGAGACCAATTCCTAGAAAAAGTACTGTTAATACAACTAACAAAAGTGTAAGCAACCCAATCTTTTTTCTATAACTCATCGCTTATTCCCCCTTACCAATAAATAGAGAAATATCAGGCTTCCCAATATACCCGTGGTCAGTCCGATGGAAACCTCATAGGGATAAATGATGATTCGCCCAAGGATGTCGCAAAACAGCAAGAATACTGCCCCCAGTAAAGCGGTGGGTAAAAGATTCTTTTTTAAGTGATCCCCTTGATAAATGGTTACAATGTTTGGAATAATCAATCCTAAAAAGGGTATTCGCCCTACAGTAATCACTACAAGTGAAGTTAATAAGGCCACAATGATCAAGCCTATGTTAACAACTTTGTTATAATTCAGTCCTAGGTTTGTAGAAAACTCTTCTCCCATTCCTGCTACTGTGAATTGATTAGCATATAAATAAGCCATGATGGTAAGAGGGATACTGAAATACAGTAGTTCGTACCTGCCCCTGATCACCATAGAAAAGTCTCCTTGCAACCATGAGGAAATATTTTGTACAAGGTCATACCTATAGGCAAAAAAGGTGGTAACAGCATCTATAATATTGCCTAACATAATACCAACAAGTGGTACAAAAATTTCGTTCTTATATCTTACTCTTTTTAAAATCTTTATAAAGAGAAATGTTCCTCCTAAGGAAAAAGCAAAAGAAATCAACATTTTTTGAAGACTGCTGGCAGAAGAATAGAGTAAAAGAGAAACCAAAATCCCTAATCTAGCACTATCTACTGTTGCAGCTGTTGTTGGTGATACAAATTTATTGCGGGTAATCTGCTGCATAATCAAACCACTTATGCTCATGCCTATACCAGCTACGATAATACTAATCAATCGAGGGAATCGACTCAATACTAATATTTGAATCTTTTCTTCATTAAAATGCAGGATATCTAAGAAACTAATATTTTTTACTCCTATAAAAATAGAAGAAATAGAGAGTATAATCAATGCATAAACTAAGTATCTTTTTTTCATGTCGCCTCCTTGCTAAAGTGATGAAGTATTTTATTTGACACCTCCTTAAAGTCATTGTTATAATAAAATATATCAACTGAATTTGATTTTCTTTCTCAATAATAATATCAGTTAAAAGATAATGGTTCTTAAGTATATTTATATTTTTATAACTATATTTTTGCGTTTTAAAAAAGATTTCAAAAAGGAGTTGAAGGATTATGGAAGTTGTCTATAGCACTGCTGGTAAAAAACATATTTTGGATAACATGGAGAAGTTTTTTTTATGTACTCATCTACCCATCAAAGCTCTTACTTATGAGGGAGAGCTTATACATACTGTAGGATACAATGAAAGATTAGAGGATATTTATACATATCAAAAGGTTTTTGAAAAAACTGAAGAAGAATTATATAAAGAGGATAGTTCCTCTACCTTTACCCTCTCCTCTGATGCCATAAATTTCACAGTTTTTTATATTTGTCCTAGAAATGTTCATAGAGGCGTTTATATTATTGGCCCCTATAGAACTCAGCCTGAGCAGGATAGAGAAATCTTATATAAGCCTGATAGTTGTATACCTCATCTTATTTCTTTATTACGTAATATTGCAGAAGATAGTGATTTTATAAGACAAAAAAAATTAAGCTCCTACAGTTTATATGTAAAAAAAGCCCTAGACTATATGGATGCTAAGTATAACACTGCTTTAAACGTAAGTTATGTAGCAGATTATCTTGGGATTAGCAAATGTTATTTTTGTTCTATTTTAAAAAAGGAAACTACTAAAACCTTTACACAGGTTTTAAATGAAATTCGAATAGAGAAAAGTAAGACGTTGCTGCTAAAGGGAAATCAGTCTATTCTAGATATTGCTATTTCTGTAGGTTATAACAATCAAAACTATTATAATATGATTTTTAAGAAACTTACTAAAATGACACCTCTTCAGTTTAAGAACACGGTTAATAGAATTTCAATTTCTCATTCCTAAAAAAATAAGAGCTGTAGTCAAAGTCCACTGAAAAATTATATCTATTACTTCAGTGGACTTTGCAATCAGCCCTACAAACCATAATTTTTTACCAATTTTCATAATGTACTATTTCTTCAAGTTTTTTCCGTGGTCTTGCTTGAGGGATTTCTTCCCCGTAACCAAGGGTAAGAATAGCTACTACATACTTATCAGAAGGTATATTAAGAATGGGTCTAATGTCTTTTTGAGTAAACCATGCAACCCAGCAAGTATTTAATCCTAAGTTTTCTGCCTCTAACACAATATGTTCAATAGCAATAGATGTATCTCTGATAATTTGTTTTAACTCTTCATGAGGACTGCTTTCATCGATAAGTAATTCTGCTTCTCCTTGTATTCTAGAGCGTAGATCTGCAACACATACAATAAAAACTGGTGCTGTTAGCATCCACTTTTGGTTATGAGACAATTCGGCTAATTTTTCCTTCGTCATTTGAGACTTTACTATAATAAAATGCCAAGGCTGAGTATTACGACCAGAAGGAGCAAGTCTTGCACTTTCAAAGAGTTCCACGAGTTTTTCTTCTTCTACTGGTT
This sequence comes from Clostridium aceticum, assembly GCF_001042715.1. NCBI lineage: Bacteria > Bacillati > Bacillota > Clostridia > Peptostreptococcales > Natronincolaceae > Andreesenella > Andreesenella acetica. Next base: position 1,981,479 of record NZ_CP009687.1, read on the forward strand.
TATCAGCATATTTTCGTACACTTCTACGCATATTGATTTGATCCATCATAAAAGTAGTACCCTCCCCTTTTTCTTTTTTAAACTTTTAACATCTCTTCTAATCTTCTATTCTTTATTGTCTTATCTATTTCCTTTAATAAATTATCCTAATTTATAATCTCTACTCAAACTTTTGTTCCTTTATCAATCTGATGCTCTATTTCATAATTAAAACCATGGGCTTCCAAGAAGAACTTCCTAGCACTTCTTCTCTAAAAATAATAGACAGCTTCAAACATTGCTGTGAGCTTTAAATTTACATAAAAAGTTGTAATGAATTTATAATATGAATAAAATGAATTTATGCGTTAAAAAACATAAAAAAATATTGATTTTTCATATACTCACTTAAGTAATTGGTTTGCATATATAGGAATCAGGAGGTGAGTTATATTGGAGCTAATAAAAGATATTGAAATTAGAGGGACATCAAGTGAAGAAAACTACCTGGAATTATCTTCTGATTCTTCTTATATTGACATGAGTAGCGGTAAGTATATTTTAAAAGCAGGAATGATTACAACTTCTGCTGACATTCGAATTAATCATACAGATCACAAAAATAATATTTTCTTTTTAAGTGAAAAACTTCTTGAAGATTTATGTATTCCTTCAGGAAGCAGACTTAACTTAAAATTTAACAGTAGTACCCTAGTATTGGGTCCAATAATAGGGATATTTATCAAACAAGAGAAAATTGAATATCTTAAAAACGGTGGATGGGATAGTGTTTATTACTTCTTTCAAAATATAGGTATCAAATATAGCAGCATAGTTTATTTCTTCACACTTTCTGACATTGATTGGGATCAATTAAAGGTATATGGATACCAATGGGATATTAATAATGTTTGGACTAAATCCTCTTATCCCCTGCCTAAAACGATTTATGATAGGTGCTTTGGAGAACAGGGCAGAAAGAATGCCTATACTCTAAGGAAAACCATTGCTGACAAAGGGTTGTCTATAAAGCTGTTTAATGAGGTTATAAAAGTATGTAAACGTGATACGTATGAACATCTAGTTAACTATCCTCAAATAAACAAGCACTTACCCATTTTTGCACCCTATAGTGTCAAAAACCTTATCCAATTTATAAATGATTTCAAGTCTGTATATATTAAGCCTGACAAGCTCTATAAAGGAAAAGGTGTAATGAAGGTAACACGGAAAAAAGGTAATTTTCTAATCGCATTCCGTGAAGAAGATGCTAATAACAAAATTTTTTGTAAAGACTGCCATTCTATGGTGCAACAGCTAACTTCCCTTTTATTTGAAAATCAAAAATATGTGCTGCAGGCTCCCATCCAGCTTGCAACTTTTTTAGGTAACCGCTTCGATATACGGGTAATGCTGCAAAAAAAAGAACCCTTAACTTGGGAAGTTACTGGAATAAATGCCCGTATAGCCTCTGAGGGAAGTGTTATTACAGGTCCCCGTAGCGGGGGCAAGGTGCTGAAAATAAAAGATGTATTAGCTATGTCCTTTCCTGGAAGAGAACATGAAATCATAGAACAGATTGAATTACTTTCAATAAAAATAGGCTATAAAATGGAAGAAAAATATGGATTTTTAGGTGAGTTAGGTATAGATCTAGGCATTGATGTTAATGGAAAGGTATGGCTTATTGAGGTTAACGGCAGGCCTCTGAAGGTAAGTTTTGCTGCACTAAAAGATAAGGCGATTACAAATGTAATACATCAAAGTCTGATGTTTTTAAGCTTCTCCTTATGTAAGTTTGATATCGCTCCTAAAATAAAGCTTTTGTCCTCTAGATATTATAGGCTTTATTTCTTAAAAAGATTTGATGATGAATGTTTTGAAAGAGTGCTTTTTCTAAATCCTCAACAGATGAAAGTGTTCATGTTTAAGTCAGGGCAAAAAATTGTCCTGCAAGTAGGTGTGTCCTCTGCGGAAGTAGAGGTCAGAGAACAAGAAATGGATACCGACTCTAGTATCATGTATGTATCCAATACTGCCTTTGATGAACTGCCATGCTACTATGGTGAAGGTGTTTCTCTAATCATGGTTTCCGACTGTCACTTGGTTTTACAGCCTACTGTAGGAATGACGATCTCGGCAGATAGCAGAGATTATCTAGAGGAAACCTACGAGTTTGAAAAAACTTCTTTACTTGCGTTAGAAAAAGGTATTTTCCTTTATTATTTTACTCTAGACAAAATTGATTGGGACAGAAAACTAGTTCTTGCACATTATTTAAATCCTATTAGTAAATCTTGGGTTAAAGAATACCTTCCTTTCCCTCAAGTTCTTTACGACATGGCTACATTTCCCTTTGATATAGAAAAAAGATTGGAGGCTAAAGAAGCTAATAAGAGGATGCGTAAAAACTATGATTTGCAGGTTATTAATGCAGTACGTTCATTAGGAAAATGGGAAACATGCAACGCCATAACTTTTTTTGAGGAAATAAAACACTTTATTCCAGAAACTACTTTGCTCTCTCCTTTAGCTTTAAAATCCTTTTTAGATAACTATGACTTTATTTTTGCAAAGAGTAACTATGGCAGTTTTGGTGAAGAGGTAATAAGAATTGAAGAAAAAGAAGGGAATTATCTATGTCGGACAGGAGGATCTAGAGTAAAAGAATGGGAATTTTACAATATCACCACATTATATGAGTTTTTAGTAAAAGAACTAGATTCTAAAGCGATTTTGCAGAAGGGAATCGTTTTAGCAAAGATTGGTGATAGAATATTTGATATGAGAATACTGTGTCAAAAAGATAATAGAGGAAAGTGGAAAATTACTGCTCTTGACTTCAGGATTGCACCTATTGGTGGTGTTGTTACAAATTACTCCGCTGGAGCTGAGGAGATCTTGGTGGTTCCTGGTGAGAATTTGCTGCACCCTTCTCTATCTTGGCAATCTATAACTGATTTCACCAATAAGGTTTTGTTGGCTTTAGAAGCTACCTTTGGATCTATGGGTGAAATAGGATTGGATGTAGGCTTAGATATGCAAGGAAACCTCTGGCTAATTGAAGCTAATAGCAAACCTAATACCATTGGCTATAGGGAATTAACTACAGAAGATGTCTGCTCAGAAGTTTATGGTCTTCCTTTAGACTATGCAGAATTTTTAGTGAAACGTATGTATAACAATATAATTGACTAGTACTGATAAAAGACTCGTAACGATTTCGTTATGAGTCTTTTATTAATATTAATTCTTTTAATCTAGTGCTAATCTTGGATAATCTCTTCAGCCCCTGACTGCTCCATAATCTCTCTTATACGGTTGCTATCATGTTTAGATGTCTCTACTGCAACGACAATACCAGTATTTCCCTCTAGGCCAGAAATTCCTTCTACAAAGGTACCCAGTTCACCTAGTCCATCTCTTTCAGTTTTAATAAAAGTTACTTCATCAGCTGCAGCTTCAAAGCTGTGGAACTTCTCTTCCTTAGCAAAACTGCTGACAATCATGTCTTTACGGTCCAGGCCTGCAATACGAAGACTATCTATAAGGCCACTAGCTTCTCTTTGGTCTAAAAATCTTGCTATTAATCGCATTTGCATACACCTCCAAATCTAGTATTACCTATTGGAATCATTCTAGTCTATTTTTTATTAATTTTTTATAGTTCGAGGCCTTCATCTAACTATCTTTCGCCCTATGATTCAAATGCTAGTTTTTCAGGTATATTTATTGTAATAAAGAAGAGTTTGATGAAAAAGTTAAAAAAGTATAAAATTTTCTCTTATAGGCTAAAATACGTTAAAAGTAAGAATAAAAGAATAAAGGATATTAGTAAAAAGAATAATAGTGATGGCAAGAAAAAAAGTATTATTTCTTAAAATTTTCATAAAGGTAAAGGAGAGGAATAAATGGATATTTTAAAATTTGTTAAGAAAGTTCCAGGAGGGTTGATGGTAGTTCCGCTTTTGCTGGGTGCATTAATTAATACAATTTTCCCAGAAGCATTGGAAATAGGTGGATTTACAACGCATTTATTTAAAACAGGTGCAATGCCGATTTTAGCAGTATTTCTATTTTGTAATGGTGCACAAATAAATGCTAAGCAAGTAGGCTCTCCCTTAGTAAAAGGGGTGGCTTTGACAGCATCAAAAGTACTTATTGGTGCAGTATTAGGTGTTCTTGTGAACAACTTATTCGGTCAAGCAGGTGTCTTAGGAATTTCTTCACTTGCGGTCATTGGAGCATTGACCAATTCAAACGGAGGACTTTACGCAGCTTTAGCTGGAGAGTTTGGTGATTCAACAGACGTTGGAGCAATATCTATACTCTCTTTAAATGATGGACCATTCTTTACCATGTTGGCATTTGGTATAACGGGAATAGCTACTGTACCCATCATAGCCCTGGTAGCTACTATTATCCCTATACTAATAGGGTTTATCTTAGGTAATCTAGATGAAAATTTAAGAGAGTTTTTAGCACCTGGAACAGCATTAATTATACCATTTTTTGCCTTTCCATTAGGGGCAGCTCTAAATTTTGGTCAGATTATTGAAGCAGGTCTTCCTGGTATTATTTTAGGAGTGGCATCTACTCTAATAACAGGTATTGGTGGATATTTTACTATGAAGCTTCTTAAAGCAAAACGTCCTCAAATTGGTGCAGCGATTGGTACAACAGCAGGAAATGCGGTTGCAACACCAGCAGCTTTAGCAACGGTGGATGAATCTTTAGCAGCCATTGCACCAACAGCTACAGTTCAAATCGCTGCAGCCATCATTGTTACTGCAATACTATGTCCTATACTGGTAAACTACTTACATAGGAGAGAAGAAGCTAAGGCAGCTATGCAGTAATGTAAAATAATGGTAAAATAAACATATTAAGCATGGAGATTGGAGGAATAAATGATGACAACGATTAAATTGCCCTATGGAAAAGAACATATCAATGTTAAAATACCAGAAGAAAGACTGAATGCAGTTTTAGTATCTGAAATGCATGAGTACAAACCAGAACTAAGCCAAATAGAACAGGTGAAAAAGGCTCTTGAAAATCCCATAGGAACCCCAAGATTAAAGGAAATGGCTAAGGGAAAAAACAAGGTGGTTATCATAGCAAGTGACCACACAAGACCAGTACCAAGTAAGATCATCATGCCTTTGATGTTGGAGGAAATAAGAAAAGGTAATCCAGATGCTGATATTACAATATTAATATCCACTGGATGCCATAGGGAAACAACGAAAGAGGAACTAGAAGCTAAGTTTGGATCTGAAATCATAGCCAATGAAAAAATATATGTTCATGATTGTGATGATGAAAGTATGCTGGTGAATATAGGTGTACTTCCCTCTGGTGGACTATTAATTATTAACAAATTAGCAGTAGAGGCAGACCTTCTTGTTTCTGAAGGATTTATAGAACCCCATTTCTTCGCTGGTTTCTCTGGTGGAAGAAAAAGTGTGTTACCTGGAGTCGCCAGCAGAGCTACTGTTATGTATAATCATAATGCGGAATTTATAGACAATGAAAAAGCAAGAACTGGTATTATTGATGGAAACCCAATTCAAACAGATATGCTATATGCTGCAAGGGCGGCAAGATTAGACTTTATAGTAAATGTTGTTATCAACTCTGAAAAGGAAGTCATTTTTGCGGTGGCTGGTGACTGTGATTTAGCTCATAAGGAGGGTTGTAAGTTTTTAAATGATTACTGTAAGGTAGATAGTGTTCCTTCCGATATAGTAATCGTAACAAACGGAGGATACCCTTTAGATCAAAACATTTATCAGGCAGTCAAGGGAATGACAGCAGCTGAGGCCACGGTGAATGAAGGTGGTATCATTATCATGGTTGCAAAGTCCAATGATGGTCATGGTGGAGATCATTTTCATAAGACCTTCAAAGAAGAAAAAGATGTAAGCAAAATGATGGATGCATTTTTAGCCACACCAAGTGAGAAGACGATTCCAGATCAATGGCAATCTCAGATATTCGCACGAGTCCTTAAAAATGCAAAAGTTATTTATGTGTCGGAAGCTCCAGACGAGATGGTTTCTGATTTACATATGATCCCTGCTGCTTCTGTAGAAGAAGCTATAAAACTGGCAGATAAGATTTTAGCAAAGGAAGATGCAAAAATCACTGTTATTCCTGATGGTGTATCTGTCATCGTTCTTTAGAAGTTAATCATAAATTGATTGGCAGTTGCTAATAAGATAGCTAAGATCCTTCAGTTCCTTCAGGATGACAAAGTCGCCATCAGTTGTTACTATAATTATCTAGTCAAAAGTCAACAGTAGTGTTAGCAAAGCCCAAAAAATAAATAAGCTAATAGAATAAGTTTAGGTATTCTATTAGCTTATTTTATTTTTAAGTGTATATTTCAATTCAGTGAAATAAGTTCAGCTATCGGTCTAAGGGATGATGCTTTTTTCATGTTGCTTACTTGGTTGACAAAATCTTAGCCAGTTCAATAGACTGTACCATGCTTTCCTCATTGGCTATACCCTTCCATGCTATTTCAAAGGCAGTACCATGGTCTACTGATGTTCTTATGATAGGAAGCCCTGCTGTTACGTTTACACCACTGTGAAATCCTATCAATTTTAGGGGAATATGTCCTTGGTCATGGTACATAGCCACTACGATATCATAATCTCCTTGTTTTGCTCTTAAAAAGATGGTATCTGGTGAGATAGGTCCTTCCACCTGCACCCCTTCTTTTTGTTTTCTTTCAATAGCAGGTATGATTTCTTGTTCTTCTTCATCTCCAAATAAGCCCCCTTCCCCAGCATGAGGATTGATGCCAGCTACACCAATTCGTGGAGAATCGTAACCTAGTTTTTTCAAAGTTTCATTGGCAATCTCGATAACAGAAGCTACTCGATCTTTATGCAAAGTGTCAATGGCTTTTCTTAAAGAAACATGGGTGGAGACATGAATTACTTTTAATGATTCGTCATAAAGAAGCATCGCATAGTTTTTGGTGTCGGTATAGTGGGCCAATATTTCCGTATGACCTGGAAAGTGGTGACCGGCTGCCTTCATTGCCTCTTTATTTAGAGGAGCTGTGGCAATCCCAACGATTTCTTTATTTAAAGCCAATTCCACCGCCTTCACCACATATTCAAAAGCAGCATTACCTGCCATAGATTGTACTTTTCCTGGAACTAATTCATCTATATTGATATTATCCATATGAAGCACATCGAGGACACCTTCTTGAAACTTTCCTTCAGAAACTTGGCTTATTTTATTTAGTTGAACATCTTCTATTTTAATCAGGTCTTTTACTTTGCTCATTACATCCATATTACCGATAACCACTAAATTACAATCTTTCACTTTATTATGTTTCACACTCTTTAATATGATTTCAGGGCCTATACCTGCAGGATCTCCCATGGTAATACCAATAATCGGTTTATTTTTTGTCATATGTATCACCCTTTCTTTAAGGATTCTATAATTTTTGAAATAGCATCTTCTTCTCCAAAGGCTCCAGCTTTTGTTACAATAGCTATGTGACCAAACTCTTTACTGATGAACCTTCCTATAGGGATGGCGGGCAACAGCTCATCTTCAATAATTGTTCCTGAAACCTCCATAAGTTTTGCTGCTTTAATAGCAATATCTCCTCCCGTTAATAATACCCCTTTTATCTCTAACTTTGTACAAATTTCTTTTGTTACCTCCCCTAAAAACTCAGCAATTTTTTTGCTTATATCGGCAGCTGACAAGCCATTTTTTATGCCTACTTCCCTAGCCTGTTCCACAGCTTCTCTGGTTTTAGCTGATCGAATGATTACGTCTTGATCTTTTTCTAAATAATCATTGGCAAGCTTTAAGATACTTTCCTTTTCCTTTTGAGGACTGTTAAAAACATGCTCAATATCAATATCGACAACCTTTACAGAGGAATTTTTGGCAGCATGGTTTACTTGCGCTCTGGTAACATCACTTACACTTCCTGCCACCACCACCACATTTCCTTTTTTTACTTTAGCTACGTCCTTTTTTATGATGCCTAAAGTTTCAGGAAGAAACTCAGCAAGTCCAGCAGAACCAACAAAGATAAACTTCTCTTCAATTCCTAAAATTGCACGGGATATATTCATTAGATCTTCGCTGCTTACTGCATCAATCACGATAATTTCAATACCTTCTTTAATGCGTTCTTTTATTTTGCTTGTAATGCCTTCAGGACCTTTTAGTACCGTCTGAAGATGGATGATATCTATTTTTTTATCTGTCTGAAGTGCGATGATGTCTGGGACATAAGAATAATGTGTGGGATTCATAGGATCTTTTGCAAATTCTGTTTTTTCAAGGGGAACATCATGGACCAAATGGATTCCCCCTACAACCCTTCTACCATTCTTGGGTAAACTGGGAACTACAATAGCTAGCTTTGCTTTTACAGCATTCATTGCTCCTTCAATTTCTGCTCCAATGTTTCCTCTGAGGGTAGAATCTAGTTTTTTGTAAATATAATCAATTTTATTATTATAAAGGATTTTGGCGGCTTTTGCTACTTTTTCATAAGCAGTTTCTTTTGAATCAAAACGGCTTTCAGTATCTATTACCACTACATCTAAATTTTTAAGTGCCTCTTCAATTTTATCAAGGTCAGTTAGAACACCAGTTTCTAACCCTTTTTTTGCAAATTGTACACCGGTATCGTTAGAACCTGTAAAGTCATCCGCAATAATGGCGAGCTTTTTCTTCATTCTATCAACTCCTATCTTATCTATATTATCTATCATACCATTATAGGTTATACTATTTCAAATAATCCTACTTATAGAACTCCTTTTCTAATAAAATAAAAGAAGCTCTCTTTAGAAAGCTCCTAATTATAGGTAGTTAGTCATAGGCATTAACTTAATACAATTATTAGCAAAATTCTCTCCAAATGTCATCCTGAGGGTAGCGAAGGATCTTGGATTAATGACAAATTATGGCTTAAGTTAATGCTAATGAGATAGTAGTAGAAAATTTATTTCAATGTGTTACAAACATATTCCTTTAAAACCTTGACAGTATTTGATTTATAGTGATTTTCGATGGAAATTCCCTTTTCCAATAGGGTTAAAGTTTCTTCAAACACACCGATTAGCATGGTGTTGACTTTATCATACTTTTCCTTCATTTCTTCTGCACTATAGGTACCGTTGCACCACAATGTTTTATAACAACCAAAAATACAATTTGTTATCTCCCGCATGATGGCGGCAAAGGCAGCTACCTGAGGATCTTTGTAATCAGCACTTCCTTCATAGGTGGATAAAGAAGATAATTTTAGTCTCCCCTGCTCTTTTAATTCTTTATAGGATTTTGTTCCTTGAAGAATAATCTGGTGATGGTAAAGAACGTTGACGGTAATATCAAGACTGTTAAGAATTTCATTTCTTTTTAAGAAGTCATAGTTGATCCTCAAATCCTCTACTGTAGAATCTGGCTCAAACATGATGAAACCTATATTGGGTTTTATGCCGTGACTTCTTAAGATTTTTAAAGCTTCTTCGTTTTGTTCTACAGTGGTCATTTTGTTCAATCTTTTCAAGCTTTCTTCTTTACCACTTTCAAGTCCAACCAGGATATGTTTTAATCCAGCATCTACTAAAGCTTTTATAGATGTATCGTGGATATCATTAACCCTTGCTTCTATGCCAAATTGTATATTTCTAGACTTTAGCAAAGAAGCTAACTTTATGGCTCTTTCCTGACCCTGTTTTCCGGGACCAAAAAAATTAGGATCTGTAAAGTAGAAGGACCTCATACCGGTTTTAGCGATAACTTCATCTATTTCTTCTACGATGTTTTCAGGACTTCTTCCCCGCCATTTAGAACAACCACTGCCAATAAAGGGATTAATATAGCAAAAACTGCAGCTGCCGTAACACCCTCTGCTGCCCATAATATTCACTTCTCCTATAGATAGAGAGGCAGCAGTTCTTTCGGGAAAAGGAATATGATCTAAAGCTTCGAAGGCTTCAGCATACTCTATATGCAGTTGGTTTGATGATGTTCTATAGACAATTCCCTTCAATTGATGATGTGTACTATGGGTCTCTAATTCTTCAACAAGCCGTAAAAAAGTCATTTCAGGTTCTCCAAGAATAATAGAATCCAAGGCACTACACTCTTGGAAAATTTCTTCATAAGCAAAGGTAGGGTAATAACCGTAGGCTGTGATATAGGATACCAAGCCCTCCTCCTTCACTTGCCTTAACAACTGATAAAGCTCTGTGTCTGCCTTCCATTGATATACCATATGAACCCCTAGTACCTTTGGTTTGAAGGCTTTAATCATTTGGTAGATTTCTTCATAGCAGCGTCTCTCTAAATAACCTTCAACTATATCTACATGATGCCTTTGTTCTTTTAGCACCCCTGCAATATATCCAGTAAACAAACAGGAGGAAAGTGGTGCATTGGCGATATCATTGATGTTTTCCTCTCCAATTTGTCGAGGATGTTCTAATAATAGGATTTTCATTTTATTTCAACTCCTGCCACATAAAAATGTTTTTACATAAATGGAGGGTTTCCAAGCGATGGCGAATACTACTAAAAGGTTCAGGGTTATAGTAAACGGGATAAAGCAGATCTGTAGAAGGCGAAAGAAGACCTTGCTTTTTAGCTATTTCATAAATAGGTGTATCTGGATAAAGCCTGACATTGTTTAGAACAACTGTCCCTAGGCTTTTTGTTTCTTGATGAATAGCATAGATTTCATCAATCAATTCCATACCTTTTTTTATAGTAGCTTCACTTTCTCCTGGAACATTTACCATGAAATGATATACACTAAGAACACCTGTGCTGGCAGACAGCTTTGCGGCTCTTATAATATCCTCTATCTTTAGCCCTTTCCCTAAAACATCTAAGGCTTCTTGAGAAAGACCATCAGGAGAAAAGGAGAAACATTCACAACCAGAATCTCTAAAAAGCATCATATTCTTTTCGTCTAAGTAATCCTCTCGAAAAAATCCACTCCATTTTACTTGTACATTTCGCTCTATTAATAGAGAACAAATCCTCTCCAAATGCCCCTTTGGTATATTTACCACTGGATCAGTGAAGTGTACTCTCTCGATACCATATTCTTTACTTAGCAATTCAATTTCATCCACCACTTGTTTAGGATCTCTACAGCGAAGTTTTCTTCCCTGTAGATTAGGATATACGCAGTAGCTACAATGAAAGGGACAACCTCTTTTTGTCTCTACCCCCATAGCCTGCACATAACTATTTCTACTATTGTAGAGCTCTGGGTTCAATAATTTTCTATCCGGCTGAATGTAGTCATATTCCATGTCTAATTCCCTAGAGGGATTGAGTATCACGATCTCCCCTGCTTTTCTGAAGCATAATCCCTTAAGATGAGATGGATTTTCTAAGTTCTCCAGCAGTTGAGGTAATGTATTCTCCCCTTCTCCAATGATGCCATACTGAATCTCTGGTAGTTCCTCCATGATTCTTTTAGGAAAAAGAGAAAATCCAGTGCCCCCCACAATAATTTTTCCTTTGGGGACAAGGGCAGCAATCATCTTTACAGTGGCTACAAAGGGAGGCATCAGAGAGGTCATCTTATTTCCTAGAGGGTCGATGTTTCTTAAGGAAACACAGATTACCTCTGGAGGGTAGCTTTGCAGCTTCTCTTTTAACTGACTAAAGGGATCTTCTTGAATATTCATATCAAAAATCTCAATAGTATGATCCTCTTTAAGCAAAGTAGCTAAGGTAACAATCCCTATAGGATAGACCATCTCAGATGTAGCAGCCTCTGTAGACATGGCTTGTATAAATAATACCTTCATGTAATCACTCCAATAATAATAAACCAAAATATTTGGCGTAGTCATTCTTATTTTTTAATGTTTCAAGATTTCCCTTTAAATTTCTTACTGTTTGAAAAACATCTATACCTGATCCCTCCATAGAGGGTCTTGCCTGGGGACAAGTGCTGTTGGGTTTACATTGACTGCATAGACAACAGGGACCGGCCCAAAGACTAAAGGCTTTGTAAAATCCCTGCTGATAGGCCTCTTTTTCAGCTGCCAATATTTTAAGTTGAAAATCCTTTGTAGGGGGCTCCCCCTCTAGCAGTAAGGCATATTTAAATTCTTCTAAAAGTTTTTTTGTTTTTTCTATAGGCAGACTATTGGGAGGACACTTTCCTAATCCGTAATGTTCACAACCAAATTGACATTTTACCGCCGCTGCTTCAGTGAAGGCTATGTCTTCGGTGGATAGAAGTTGTAAATTATTAAAGTTAAGGCTTCTCAGCTTTAACATCAGACTTTGTTTTGGATTTCTGTGAATTTCTTTTAAAAGTTCCTTATCCTTTGAGGCGATGATGAGGGCTGTATCACTTTCCAATGGTAAAAGCCCTTCATTGTAAAACCCCAAGTTTTTTAATGTTTTACATACCCAATCCCCTTCAAACACCTTGCCGTTATAGGTATTCACCATCATATTTAAGTCAGACAATCGAGCCTTTAGGGAATGATGTTCCATAAAAAAATCATGTGCAACGATGAATCCTTTTGGATCAATCCATTTTGCCGCTTGGCTTAAAATATGCTCCACTTCCTCCTCTGAGTAGGCATGAAGAATATTGGATAATAGGATTACATGAAATTTTTCTGTTCCTAAATCCCAATCCTCTAATATATTTCCTTGATGGTAGGAAATATTAGGTTGCGTATCTGCTAAATTTCCTTTGGTTATTTCAATAACAGAACTTAAATCAAAAAGAGTGGCCTTCATCCCATCAAATTCCTCTAGAAAAGCTACAGAGAAGGCACCGGACCCTGCCCCAACGTCTAAAAGGCTGCCCTCTAAATGTAACCCTTCAAAGAACTTGACAACTTCCTTTGCCTTAGACTTTGCTATGCAGTCCATTGCTCTGATATATTTCTTTGTTCTCTGTTTAAGCACCTCTTCATCTTCATTAGGAATATAGTTGAGACGTTTTCCGTGGATTAAGGTCTCCTTTAAATCCTGCCAGTTAGCATGCAGTTCTTTCCTCCATAAAATTGAATCCCCCTGATACAATTCCTTATCCTTTATTAAGTACTCTGAAGCCAACTGACTGTTATAATAGCACGCCTCATACTTTACCAGCAGACCTAGAACTGTCAAAGTATTGAGAAACCGATCCATTGCATTCTCATTGCTGGCATAGTGACGGGTGATTTCTGCTAAGGTTTTTGACCCTGTTCCTATGTAGGCAAACAATTCCAACTCTACAGCAGTAAAGATTACCTGTGAATTCCAATAACTGCAAGCTAAATCCTCTAAATACTGGGCACCAGATTTTTGAGGGTCATAGAAGAGATTAAGCATCTTTGCTAACCCCTGCATCTTCAAAGGTAAGTACTTTATTGATTACTTGAGCAGCAGCTTCAACAACATTCATCGCCATAGCAGCACCAGTACCTTCACCTAACCGAAACTTTAAATCAAGTATAGGGTTTAAGCCCAACGCCTGCCACATATGCTGATGACCTACTTCTACAGATTTATGAGAGGCAATCATGTAATCTACTACATTTGGATTTAACCCTTTTGCAATCAAAGCTCCCGCAGTAGAGATAAAACCATCAACAACAACTGGCACTTTATGATAAGCTGCTCCTAAAATCACCCCAGCTATTCCTGCTATTTCATAGCCTCCTACTTTGGATAAAACATCTAAAGCATCTTTAGCATCGGGATGATTGATTTCTATTGCCTTTTCTATGGCGAGAACCTTATTTTCTAACCCTTTATCGTCTACACCAGTGCCTCTACCAGTAACTTCAACAACACTTTTACCTGTCATCACTGACACAATGGCGCTGCTAGGGGTGGTATTGCCTATACCCATGTCTCCAGTGGCAATTAATTCTACTCCCTTTTCTTGAATCATTTTGCCAGCCACTTCGATTCCTGCTAAAAGTGCTTTTTCCGCTTGTTCTTTCGTCATTGCCGGTCCTTTTGTCATATTTTTTGTTCCGTAATCTATCTTATAGGGTAACACGTTACCTTTTTCAACGAAGTCCGTCAAATCTACTGCTACCCCCATATCCACTACAACAACCTTTGCTCCTACCACTTCTGATAATACATTGATGCTGGCTCCACCCTTTACAAAGTTTGCCACCATTTGAGGCGTAACTTCCTGTGGAAAAGCACTCACCCCTTCTTCCACTACTCCGTGGTCTCCTGCCATGACGATAACCATTTTATTTTTTACTGAAGGTTTTAAGGTTTCCTTTATTGCTGACAATTGCTCTGCCAACGTAAGCAACTCCCCCAGACTTCCTGGAGGTGTTGCTAGATTATTTAAATATTCCTTTGCCTTCAATCCCCACGCCTTATTACTGGGTTGAATTTCTTGAATTATTTCAGCTAATTTAGCAGACATAGATCATCATCCTTTCATCATTGGGACTTCCTTATCTTCAACATAAAAGTTTATAACAGCATCTATGCAATACCGAAGTATTTCGCCGCCACCTGCATCGCACAATCATCATCCCCACAAGCACTACAGTGATGGTTATCATTTTTCTGGTTTTTCATTGCCGCCTTCAATACTTCTGGATGAATTGCCCTTTGAAGTTGCTGTTCTAAGTTCATTCCTACTCTAGCCTTCGCCATCTGTAGTTCGTTGTTGATGACATGACCACGTTTTCTAGCAACATTTGCCGCCTGTGCAGCAATTCTTGTAGAGATCACCCCTGTTCTTACATCATCTTCATTAGGTAAGCCTAAATGTTCTGCAGGTGTTAAGTAGCAAAGGAAGTCTGCACCGTGCATTCCCGCAAAAGCACCACCGATGGCACCTGTGATATTGTCATAACCTGGAGCAACATCTGTTGCAAGGAAGCCTAATATGTAATAAGGAACGTTATGGCATAGTTTTTTCTGTAGTTCCATGGTGGTTTTTACATGGTTCAGTGGCACATGCCCTGGACCTTCAATCATTACTTGAACCCCTGCCGCAAGAGCTCTTTTTACTAAGTCCCCTGCAACCATCAGACCCTTGATTTGGGATTGGTCCAATGAATCTGCTGTAGATCCTGGTCTTATAGCATCTCCTATACTTAAAACTACATCATAAGCCTTCATGATTTTCAACAGCCTATCAAATTCTTCATATAAAGGATTTTCCTTTTGGTTTTGCAGCATCCAGCCTGTAAGGAAGGACCCTCCTCTACTTACTACATCTGTTACCCTTCCTGTTTTTTGAAGGGTATGGATGATATCAAAGTTTAATGCACAGTGAATTGCCATAAAATCCATACCGTCAGCTGCGTGTTTTTCTATGGTTTCAAAAAGATCATCAGAAGTCATCCCTACAATACTACCCTTTTTATCTATTGCCTCCACCCCTGCTTGATAAACAGGTACACTCCCTACAGCTACGTTGGCTAAAGATAAGCTTTGTTTTCTCATACCGTCTATATCTCCTCCGGTACTTAAATCCATAAAGGAGTGACAGCCGGCTTCTTCAGCAATCCTTAATTTTTTCATCTCCATATCCATTTGGTCTCGATCACTGGAGGTACCGATGAGGGCATTCACCTTAATATCTAAACCTGCACCAATACCACATATTTTCGAACGGTTTCTTACTCTATTTTTAGGTATAACGATTCTTCCTTCTGCTACACCCTTTCTAACAAATTCCACTTCAACTTGTTCTTGTAATGCAACGATTTCCATTTCTTCTGTAACCTTGCCTGCTCTTGCCGCATCTATTTGATTCATTTTTTTCCCTCCTAGATTTACTCACTTTATTTTAAATACCTCATCTATGCTATTGTTGCTATGTTTAACAGCATTGTATTGATCTCTTTGATACTTCAATTTAAGTCTATCCCTACCGTTTTTAAGCAGTGGCCATATTGTTATCCTTATTTAAGAATTGTGATACGATCTTCATAGCACAATATTTTCCGCACATGGTACATTCTGAAGAAAAGTCATCGCTTCTTTCCTTCCACATTCTTCTTGCAGTTTCGGGATCGATGGATAATTCCATTTGTTTTTCCCAATCTAAGTTTCTTCTAGCCTGTGACATTTCTAAATCCCATTGAATAGCTTTTTCTAACCCTTTAGCTACATCTGCAGCATGTGCAGCAATTCGTGAAGCCATCACACCATCATAAACCTGTTTCTTATTAGGTAAACCTACATGTTCTGCTGGGGTAACATAGCATAAAAACTCTGCACCGGCAAAGGCACTAATGGCACCACCTATAGCTGCACTTATATGATCAAAACCTACTGCACTATCTGTTACCAGCGGACCAAAGACAAAATAAGGGGCACCTTTACATAGGCTCTTTTGCAGCTTTACTGTTGTCTCTATCTCATCGATAGGAACATGTCCTGGACCTTTTACCATCACCTGTACCCCTGCATTTCTTGCTCTGGTTACCAACTCTCCTAAGACTACAAGTTCATGAACCTGTGCTCCATCTAAAGAATCTGCAAGACATCCCGGTCTCATACCATCAGCAAAGCTTAAAACTACATCGTACTTTCTTGCTATTTCCAACAGCCTATCAAAATTTTCATATAAAGGATTTTCTGCTTCATTGTGGATCATCCAGCCAATTAGATGGGCACCTCCAAAGCTTACTAGAGGATCAATTCTTCCTTCACGCTTTGCTCTTGCAACAATATCCATCGTGGTACCGCAATGTAATGCCAAAAAGTCTATTCCTTCAGCAGCATGTTTTTCAATTACCTCAAATAAATCATCTACTGTCATTTTGAGGGAAGAGCCTCGTTTTTTCTTGGCATCAGCTAAAGCCTGATATAGGGGTAAAGTTCCAATCGGTTTTGGCGTAGCAGCTAAAGCTTCTTTTCTCATGCCATCTATATCTCCACTTATACTTAAATCCATAAGGGCATCTGTTCCTGCTGCCACTGCTGTCATCATCTTCTCAATTTCTCCGCTAATACTATCCTCAGCACCATGCATACCGATACTGGCACTGACCTTGGTAGATAGTCCTGTACCTATTGCAACTGGACATACACCTTTGTGGTGCTTACTTCCTAGCAATACGATTTCCCCTTTAGCGATTCCTTGACGGATAAACTCTTCGCTCACCCCTTCTTTTATAGCTACCTGTTTCATTTCATCAGTGATGATACCGTTTCTTGCATTTTCTAATAAAGTCATACTATCTTCCTCCTTTATAAAATTGACAACAAAAAAAGTCCACAGTCGTATGACCGCGAACTTTACCATGATTCACATAAGAATATTTTATACCAGGCAGGTCTCCTGACTTCCGGATCATAGTCTTACTTGCGCCTTCCCATTTATTTGTAAATAAACAGTGACATCATGCAAGAGACTCCTCGGTTACAGTGGCGGGACCGTTCGGGAATTTAACCCGATTTCCTATTCTCCTCTTCATAAAGAGGCACCTGATAACTGAACTTTTTTATTGGATTATGAAAATTATTATAAATCAGATTTTTAAGATTGTCAATATATAAATAGTATTTTATAACTCATTCCTTATGCTATGTTATATAGATATCCAAGTTAAAAACTTACATTATATCTATAAATTTTTATAGGATAACTCATTGAAATTACTACAAATAATTAAATGTATAACTTAAGATCTTGGGTTGGATATCTATAGATAAGCAAGCTCAAACTTTAATTTTGATATATACGGTCTACGGTTTCGCCTCAAAACCGTGGGCTGCAAATGTAGCCCTTAATATATCAAAATTAAGTCCTGATGTTGTTTATCTATAAACATTGCTATACTTTTGAGTTTGCATAATATATTCGTTAGGTAGACATCATAATAGTAACTTAGTAACTTAGTAACTTTATTATTTATTATTTATGGAGGAAACCATGTCTAGAAATATAAAAAGGCCTTTGAAATACCTAAGCAAAAAAAAATCTGAGATATCCACGAAAACACAGGAAATCACTTTGCCAACACAAGAAATCCCACAGGAGATAAAAGCTATTGAAAAGTTATTGGAAAATATATTTGAAAAAAGCAGTGATTTTATTATCAGAAGAATATTTTTTGGAAAAAACCCTTCCGCTTCAGTAATAATTGTTTTTATTAATGGCATGATAGATAAACAGTTACTCAATAATACTGTAATAAAGCCGCTTTTGGAGGAAGAGAGCTTTACTTCTTTTGAATTTTTGAAAAAAAGTATTGTTTTCAATTGTGATGTAAGAGAGGTAGAAAGTTTTCAGGATAGTATTGATGGTATTCTAGGTGGAAACGCTCTTGTATATGTAGAAGGTGTAAAAAAAGCCCTAAAGATAAGTGTACAGGGAGGAAATATGCGGAGTGTAGAAGAACCTGTAACAGAGTCCGTGGTTCGAGGACCAAGAGAGGGCTTTACTGAATCAATCGTGACAAATACTTCTCTATTAAGGAGAAAAATTAGAAATCCTTATCTTAGATTTGAATCCTTAACCATAGGAAATCAAACTAAAACTGAAATTAATATCTGCTATATTAAAGGGATAGCAAATAATGAAATCATTGCAGAAGTAAAGAATCGGTTAAAGAAGATTACTACAGAGAGTATTTTGGAGTCTGGATATATAGAGGAGTTTATTCAAGATGCACCTTTTTCTATATTTCCAACGGTAGCAAATAGTGAAAAACCTGATATTGTTGCTGCCAAAATATTAGAGGGTAGAGTAGGCATTCTTTGTGATGGTACACCTTTTGTTTTAACCGTTCCTCATCTGTTTATTGAAGTGTTACAAGCCGGTGAGGATTATTATTCAAGATGGATTTACTCTTTGCTTGTACGTTCTATTCGATTGATGGCCTTTATGATTACTACCATGACACCAGCCTACTATGTAGCCTTAATAAGCTTTCACCAAGATGTAATTCCCTTCAAACTGCTGCTGACCATGGCAGCTTCAAGGGAAGGTATTCCTTTTTCAGCTTTTTTAGAGGCTTTGTTAATGATTTTCACCTTTGAACTATTAAGGGAAGCAGGGGTTCGAATGCCTCGACCTATCGGGCAGGCAGTAAGTATTGTCGGTGCTTTAGTAATTGGTGATGCAGCTGTTAGAGCAGGGCTTGTAAGCATTCCTATGGTTGTAGTAATTGCTATTACAGCAATTACTAGCTTTATTATTCCTCAGCTTTCCGGAGGTTTATTAATTATACGGTTGTTGCTGCTCTTTGCTGCCAATATCGTAGGAATTTTTGGAATTATAGTAGGTACACTGATCCTTTTCATCCATATGTGCAGCTTAAAATCCTTCCAAGTACCTTATTTATCTCCTGTAACTCCCCTTGAAATGGCAGATCTAAAAGATAGTTTTGTTCGTTATCCTATCTGGAGGCTATTAGTAAAGCCCAAATCCTTTATCAGGAAAACATGACAGAATCCCAAGATCCTTCGCTACCCTCAGGATGACATTTGGAGAGAAATTTCGTAATAACTGTGTTAGGCTAACGCTAATGAGATAGATATAGAACTATATTTTTATTTTTAAAAATACTAAAATCTAGGATGATGATCTCTCAATGAATAAAAAAATCCTAAAAAAAACATTATTATTGCTAATCCTCTTAAGCTTATCCTTAACAACTTCTTGTTGGAATAATCGTGACATTACCGATATCGCTATTGCCGTAGGAATAGCCCTTGATCTAACAGATAGAGAAGAAATTCAACTTACTGTTCAACTGGTAAACCCTGCAGCAATGCAATCAGACCAAGGTGTGGGGGGTGGCGGCAATATAGAAGCCAGTGTTGAAATATCTGCTACAGGTGTAACAGTTTTTGATGCTGCTAGGAACTTAATCGGTAACACTAGTAAAAAAATGTTGTTTTCTCATATGCAGGTAGTCCTCATTGGAGAATCTCTTGCAAAAAAAGGGCTAATCGAGATAATAGACTTTTGGGAGCGTGACCATGAACCAAAACGAAAAGTAGACTTTCTCATAGTAAAGGGTGGAACAGCTAAAGAAATCCTTGAAGCTAAAACCCATATCGAACCACTATCCTCTATACATCTTATGAAAAGTTTAGAGGCCAGCAAGGCTATTGGGAGAATTCAAAAAATCACTCTCTTTGATATTATTCAGCAACTTCATGAACCTAAGCGTTCTGTAGTAATAGGTATAATAGATCCCAGCACCAGCTCCAAAGAAGTTTATATAGAGGAAATGCAACTTCAAGGAAGTAGTGTTTTTAAACAAGCCAAACTAATAGGTTTTCTCACACCAATCGAGACTAGAGGGTTTTTATTTGCTGATGACAAAATACAAAGTGCTATTCTTACTGTTCCTAATCCAGTACACTTAGGGAAGCTTTTTGCAGTAGAAGTTCTTAATAGTAAAGGCAATATCACAGCAAAGCTTGATAATGACCAAGTAACATTAAAAATTGAAGTGGTAGCAACAGGAAATTTGGGAGAGATTATTGGAGAAAAAGATTTGGCACGATTTAATTTGTTAAATAAGTTAGAAAGAAATATAGAAGAAAGTATTAAAAAGGAGATCAATCAAGTAGTCAAGGTGGCTCAAAAAGAATATAGGAGTGATATATTTGGATTTGGGGCACAGCTTTATAGA
Organism: Clostridium aceticum; assembly: GCF_001042715.1. NCBI lineage: Bacteria > Bacillati > Bacillota > Clostridia > Peptostreptococcales > Natronincolaceae > Andreesenella > Andreesenella acetica. The sequence continues at coordinate 2,002,076 of NZ_CP009687.1, forward strand.
CAACAATATAAGGAATGGGTAAAAATTGAGAAGGATTGGGAGGATATATTCTCCAACACCCCGATAGATATTGAAGTGAAGTTTACTCTTAAGGGAGCAGGACTGATCAAAGAACCTGTAAGAGTTCAATAAAAGGAGTGATCTGATGAAACTTATAGCTATTTTAATTGTGTTTATCACTATCTCTTTCATTGATCTTCCTAAACTGCTTAAACATAATAATAGAAGAAAATACATTGCTGTCTATTTTACACTGGTGCTCCTTGGTTTTTTCCTTAGTGTTCTACAGATATTCGTGGAGTTTATTCCAGGTCCTATGTTGATCTTAAGAAATTTCATTAAAAAAATATAAATACTTCAAAACAAATGCCATAATTTTCTTAAAAATACTTAGAACAGCAGGTGAATTAAAATGATGGAGGAAAAAATATCCCCTTATCAGCTAGGAATGATGATCATCTCTTACATGGCAGGAAGCGCTTTGGTAGTAAACCCTGCCATTGCAGCAAGACATGATGCATGGTTAGCCTTTCTACTAGGCTGGGGAGGTGGAATGATCTTGCTATTTATTATTATAAAAATTGTAATGCTACATCCCACCAAGTCTTTTGTAGGGATATTAATAGATTGTTTTGGGAATTTCTTTGGTAAGCTTATAGCAATCATCTACGGATGGTATTTTGTACATCTGGCAGCAGAGGTGATTCGAACTTACTCTAATTACACAACAACTGTAACTTATCCAGAAACCCCACTGCTTTTTTTTTCGATTTCCTATACCTTGGTGGTCATCTATGCATTAAAAATAGGCATAGAAACCATCGGTAGAATCAGCGAAATTTTTGTTCCTTTTATCGTTATCGTTCTGATTTTCACCTTTACAGCCTCCTTGACCTCTATCAATATAAACAATTTTCAACCTATATTGTCTCAAGGACTTGATCCTATACTAAAAGGCGGGGTGGCAACAATGATTTTACCTTTTGGTGAATTTTTTATTTTTTTAATGGTCTTACCCAATCTCAATCACCAGCAAAGCTATAAGAAAACTTTTCTCCTTGCTTATTTAATAGCTGGTTGTATATTATTTACTGTAGTATGTAGAAATATTTTAGTGCTGGGAGCTGATATGATGGCTAGAGATATCTTTCCTTCTCATATTGTATTTAGACTTATACCCGTAATAGATGTAGCTCCACTATTAGATATGAATCTTATTATGGCAGGTGTAGTGAAAACCTGTATATGTATTTATGCGGCAAGCAAGTTAATCGCTGAAGTTTTTGGTCTTTCAGATTATAAAATATTTATTTTACCGTTAGGTGCATTTACTGTTTCCTTATCTATGATGGTTCATGGCAGTGTTTTGGAGCAAGCTACAGTGGCTATAGAAATGTGGCCAATTTACTCAATTCCTTTTCAAATCATTATACCAATCATTTTGCTAATGATTTCCGTCATAAAGAAAAATCTACCTGCTAATTTTAAAAAACAGTGAATGTCCTTCACCTTGCTAATATTTTTTGCCATAATATTCTTGCCTTTACCCTAGTAACACCTTAAAATAGATACTAGCAAGGGGTGATTTTACAATGAAAAACAAACTATCTATACATAACAAATCTGATAAGCCAGATAATATCGTATTAAAAGAAAATCAAATCATTGAAAGATGTTTAGAGATCGAGGCACAGCTGCCTGATTTTATGAGGGACTTTTTCTTATATTTAAAGAATGGTGTAGCCCTATCTACCCGCCTAGCTTACTTAGAAGATATTTTCTTCTTTTGCAGATACTTGGTGCAGGAATCTTCTTTATCTCAAGCCAATACTATCAGTGAGATTTCAATAGAGGAATTTAATAAGATCAATGCTAAAGATATTAATCGATTTTTAGGAGACTATTGTTCACGCTATACGATGGAAAATAGTGAATATATCAAAGTCATGGAAAATCATAATAGAGCCTTAGCAAGAAAAAAATCCTCTTTATCGGTATTATTTAAATTTTTGTTTAGAGATGAAATTGTTGAAAAAAATATTACGGATGGCTTTAATCCCATCCGTCTTCCCAAACCACAACCTGACGCTATCAAACGTCTTGAAATCGATGAAGTGGCAAAGATGCTGGAAATTGTAGAAACCGGAGAAGTATTTACCGATAAAGAAAAGATCTATTGGGAAAAAACGAAGCTAAGGGATAAAGCTATTATTGTCCTTTTTGTCACCTATGGATTGAGGGTAAGTGAACTGCAACAGCTGAATATTTCCTCCTTTAACTTCAATAGAGGAGATTTTAAAATCTATAGAAAACGTGGTAAAGAGGTGCTTATGCCTTTAAATAAAACCTGCGAAAAGGTGATCAAAGAATATGTCACCAAGGAACGTTCTACGGAGACTTCTTTGGATGAGATGAGCAAAGATGCATTATTTTTATCTCTACAAAATAAGAGGATGACCATTAGAGCTATACGAAATTTGGTAAAAAAATATACTGCATTGGCATTAGGTACAAGTCGTGGACAGGGCTATAGTCCCCATAAATTAAGGGCAACGGCTGCTACTTCATTGATTCAACAGGGATTTTCCATCTATGATGTACAAAATCTTCTAGATCATGATAATGTCACCACCACTCAGTTGTATGCTGCTCATAAAATAGATGTAAAACGAGAAATCGTTAAGAATTTTGAATGGATAGAAGAAGAATAGAAAATTACGAACAAACGTTTTGTAATATTGTAATTGTATGCTATAATAAAAGGTAACTAGAGATGTAGAAAGGAGCCTTTGCTTGTATGTATGAAGATCTAAGTAGTAAACAATTAGAAATTTTACAATATATGAAACAAGAAATAAGTTCTAAGGGTTATCCGCCTTCTGTAAGGGAAATATGTCAGGCTGTTGCCTTAAGATCCACTTCAACAGTACATGGTCATTTGAACAAGTTAGAAGAAAAGGGATATATCCGAAGAGACCCTACAAAACCTAGGGCAATAGAAATATTAAATAGCGGTGATAGTTATGATGTAAAGCTACATAAAGAGATTATTCATGTTCCTATCCTTGGTAAGGTAACAGCTGGAGAACCTATTTTGGCAGTAGAAAATATTGAAGAAACTTTTCCTTTACCTATAGATTTTCTAAGGAACAGCAATGAAGATGTTTTTATTTTATCCATTAAAGGTGAAAGTATGATTGAAGCTGGGATATTAGATGGAGATTATGTGGTTGTTAGCAAACAATCCCATGCTGCCAACGGAGATATCGTAGTAGCCTTGTTAGACAATGAAGCTACTGTAAAAAAGTTTTATCATGAAGGCGATCATGTGAGACTACAGCCGGAAAATAAATATATGGAACCTATTATTGTGAAGGACGTTGCTATCTTAGGAAAAGTCATAGGTGTTGTTCGAAAGATGTAAAGGCTGTGTGTTCTATACTTTGAAAAGCTGCATATTCCTACGATAAGGGAAAAAAATAGTGCATATGAAAGCTTGTTTAATTTTCTAAATATATGTTATACTATAGATAAAGGTAATCGGCTTGGCAAAATGCGATTACCACTGGTGATTTAAGTACTATTAATCACTCTGCAGTGCCATGCAGGGTGATTATTTTTTTCCTCTTTTGTTATCCTTTGAAAGACTCACAATTAAGGAGATAAGCGATACTAATAACATTCCAAACATTATCATTAGCGAAACTGCTTGGTAAGTATCCATCGCACCACCTCCTTTCATCCGAAAGTAAGGTGGTAATCACACCTGCATTTATCCGACTACCCTTATTATTATTTTATCAAACATTTCTTGTATTTACCAATACTATTCACCTGACAAGTCTTTTATATTTTGCAGTGCCTTCAACACCCCTAGTTTGCTGTGTTCGTAGGTCAGCCCTTCTTTGGCTCTGTTTACTCCTTAGTCAGTAGACTTTTGAATATAGAACAGTCTTTTCTGTAACTTTCCTTTCAATAGATTCAAAACCAATTTCTCCATTTGACAAAATATCGATTTGTTTTTAAGTGCATATTTTTAACAGTAATATCAATAATATATATATTCTCATTACTAATTGGAGTGGTATAGATTGAGTTTGTTTAATAAGTTTAAAAAGATTAAATCAAGTTCTGAAAAAAATCATCAATCTAATGATGAAACTAGTAAACATATTTCTAAAAAAATTCACCATAACGTTACTTATCTTAAAGACAGATTTAAAGATTGTAGTGATATTATCTTTAGAGAGTTAAAAAGAAATCTTTCTACAAATCAATCTGCTCAAATACTTCTAGTTTTCACTGATGGTTTGGTTGATAGTTCAACTGTAAACGAAAATATTATTAAGCCAATTAGCTTTTACAAAGAATTAAGAAAACAGGATTGCATAAATATCACCCTATTACAAGAAATTATTTTAACTAATAACATAAAAACCACAAAAAAATTTGATGAAATTATCAATAGTATTTTATCTGGGGATACAGTGTTGTTAATAGATGGCTCAGATGAAGCACTTCTACTAAGTACCCGTGGCTGGGAGTCAAGGGCTGTGGAAGAATCCTCAGTAGAAAGCGTTATTAGAGGATCTAAAGAAGGTTTTATTGAAGATATTCGCACTAATACAGCTATGATAAGGCGAAAACTTAAAGATCCTAATTTGAAAATTAAAGACTTAAAGGTGGGCTCTAGAAGCAAAACTAGTGTAGCAGTGATGTTCGTAGAAGATATTGTCAATAAAGAAGTTCTTCAATATGCTTTGGAGAAGCTAGAAATAATTAATATAGATGGTATTTTTGATTCAGGTTATATTGAACAGTTCCTTGAGGACAGTACTTTTTCTATCTTTCCTCAAATACAAGTCACAGAGCGTCCCGACAAAGTTTGTGGAAATTTATTAGAAGGTAGAGTGGCTATTTTAGTTGATGGAACTCCTGATGCCCTCATATTCCCTGTCGGGTTAGTACAATTTCTACAATCACCTGAAGATTATTATGAAAGATTCATTTTTGCAAATATTGTACGCTTTATTCGCTTCATCGGATTCATTATAGCTACAACTTTTCCAGCTATTTATGTTGCAGTTACTACATTTCACCAGGATTTATTACCGGCTGATTTTGTATTAGACATTGCAAAATCTAGGATTGAAGTTCCTTTTCCTCCAATAGTAGAGGCTCTTCTAATGGAAGGGACAATAGAACTTCTAAGGGAAGCTAGTGCCCGACTCCCATCTAGAATAGGACAAACCATTGGTATCGTGGGAGCACTTGTGATAGGGGATGCTGCAGTAAGAGCTGGTATAATCAGTCCTGTAATGGTTATTGTGGTAGCAATTACTGCTATAGGGTCTTATATATTTCCACACTTTAGCACTTCCTACTCAGTTCGTTTTATAAGGCTTCCTATGCTTATAATGGCAGCAACCTTTGGAGCCTTTGGCATAGTCATTACTTGGGCTTGGATTATCGCCCACATGTGCAAACTGAATTCCTTTGGTTATCCTTTTTTAGCTCCCTTTGCTCCAATCAACATGAAAGATATGAAGGACGCAGCTCTTCGTGTGCCTATCGGCGGATTTGTGAGCCGCCCTACACCCGCATCTAGCAATAATAAGAAACGAAAATAAGGTCGGAGGATAAACTCAATGATTAGAAAGTATGGAACTGGAGAAATATCATCAGGTCAATGTTATATAATGCTTATCAGTATGATGGTGGGAACTGGTGTATTAGGTCTAGCCAGGTCTGTTGCCGAGGCATCTCAACAGGATGCTTGGATTTCTATTCTTCTTAATGGAATAGGTATTAGCTTTATAGTGGGCTTAATTGTTTTGTTAGAAAGTAAATTTCCAGAGATTACTTTCTTACAATTTACTTCTATCCTATTAACAAAACCTATTGCTCTTGTCATCGTTTTCCTATACGGAGTTTACGCCACTTTAGTTACTTCACTAAGTATTAGATTCCTATGTGAAATGGTTGGTACATGGTTTTTACCTCGAACTCCATTGTTTGTGGTTTCCTTGATTACTGTATTGACTCTTATATATATTACAAAGGAAGGACTCACTCTTGTGGCCCGTTTTAATGAAATTGTTGTTTTTTCAATTGTTCCATTTATATTCTTGATTTTTCCCTCTCTTACAGAAGCCTCTTTGCTTAATCTAAAGCCTGTAGGAGGAAGTGGATTTGTTAATATCGTCAAAGGGATAACTCCTTCTTTTTACGCTTTTGCTGGTTATGAGGTTCTACTAATTATCTATCCGTATATAGCAAATAAGAATAAAAATAACTTAAAGTACTCTGTATTATCTATTTTCTTTGTAACATTACTATATACTAGTATTGTAGCCAGTCAAATTGCCCTATTTGGTTACCAAGAAATTACTGATATCTTATATTCTTTTATCAACTACCTTGACGTCTTAGATTTTCCTATTATTGAACGAATCGAAATTTTCTTCACATTTTTTTGGACCTTTGCAGTGCTAGGTACCCTTACCATACAATATATAGTTGGATGTATTGCTTTTCAGTCAACCTTAAAGACAAAAAGAACAAACACCTTCGTATATGTATTAGCACCAGTAGTTTTCATTCTCTCCCTATTACCTAAAAATTCTGCGCAGGTGGCATCCTTAAGTGAGATGATAGGGAAAGCAAACATTGGCTTTGGTGTCATTCTTCCGATTTTACTGTTGCTTATGTATCTTGTAAAAAGAAAGAGGGTTAACCATGAAGAAAGCATGTAAATTGCTATTATTAATGCTTATATGTAGCTTTATGTCCTCTTGCTGGGATGCAAAGAAACTAGATGATTTATATTTGGTTTATGGTATTGGAATAGATATTAGTCAGGAAAACCCAGCAAGATATCTAGTTACCATAGCAGCACCAACTATCCACCCCGAAGCTAAAGAGCCTAAAATAGAAATCTCTAGCGAAGGAACTTCTCTTAGAAATGCTCAAGACAATATCCAAAATAAGGCAAATAGACGCATTACTTATGCCAATACTAAGATATTTTTTATTGGTGAAGAAACAGCAAAAAGAGGTATAGAAAAACATATAGATTCTTTGCTAAGAGATCCAGAAGGTCGAGGTACTATTAGGCTATTAGTATCCGAGGGTAGAGCTGTTGATTTAATGCAAATAGATCCACCAGCAACCCCCCTGGTCAGTCTTTATATAGCTGATATGTTGCGACAAGGTCATGAGACATCGACAATTCCCTTTACAACTTTAAGACGCTTTAACAATGCTCTAAAAACAGATGGAATTGAACCTGTTATTCCTTTTCTCAAGTATGGCAATAAGCCTAGTGAATTTCTAATTAATAACATTAGTCTATTTAATCAGGATAAAATGATAGGCAAACTAGATGGAATTGAAAGTTTTACCTTTATGGTATTAACAGGTGAGATTCAAGACGGTTTTATGACTCTGTCCTATCCCTTAGGGGATATGGATGAGCATCCAGTATTAAGTTTAAGAGTAATTGGAAACAAAAGTCAAGTTAGAACGGAAATCAAAGATTCGAAATTTCATATTTATCACGAAATTTCTCTTACAACTCATATTTCTGAGTATACTTCCTCAGAATCAGTTTTTGGTGAAAAGATTATTAAAAGTATGGAACAGGCTGCTAATCTTCATTTAGAAGCTATTTGTGATAAATTAATACGCAAGTTACAAAGTCAATATAAAAATGATAATATCGGGTATGGACGTTATGTGAAGGTAAACCATCCCGAATCTTTTGATGGTGATAATTGGAATGAACAATTCTCACAAGCTGTTATTCATATTAAACCTAATGTGAGAATTCAGATGGTAGGCACAATGCGATAGTGTATATCTAATCGAGGAACTGTAATTTATAAAAAGCCTAACGACAATGATAAAAAAACTCCTACATCATAAGGAGCTTTTACTGTACTGTCGAATACCACCTGCTATGGAGGCGTGCCAAAAAACTTACGGCTATAAGTAGAAAAAATATCTCCAGCTGATAAAATAAAGCGAGTTTGTCAACCGTAATATTAAACAGAGGAGATATCATTTATATAGATAATAAGGTATTTGGGGATAGTTTATAAAGGTTAAGCGTCAATGAGTCTCGAACTATTTTATCAAACATTTCTTGTATTTACCAATACTATTCACGTGACAAGTCTTTTATATTTTGCAGTGCCTTCAACACCCCTAGTTTGCTGTGTTCGTAGGTCAGCCCTCCCTGGAAATAGACGATATAAGGGGGTCTTATGGGGGCATCGGCACTGAGTTCGATAGAGGAGCCTTGCACAAAAGCACCGGCAGCCATAATAACAGGATGATCATATCCCGGCATATCCCAAGGAACTGGGGTCACAAAGGCATCTACAGGAGCTGCTGCTTGAATTCCTTTACAAAAAGCTAATACCTTTTCCTCACTCTCCAACTTTACTGCCTGTATAATGTCACTTCTTTGATCCTTATATTTAGGCTGCACTTCATAGCCCTCTTCCTCAAATAGTTTTGAACAAAAGATAGCACCTTTTATTGCACCGCTTACAATAAGGGGAGCTAAAAATAGTCCTTGAAACATGGTTCTAGATAGACCAAAAGTAAGGCCACATTCCTTGCCTATTCCTGGGGAAGTTAGTTTATAGGAAATCAATTCTATTAAATCTTTTTTGCCTACAATATAGCCTCCAGATAAAGCCAGTCCCCCACCAGGATTCTTAATTAAAGAACCTGCTAAAATATCTACACCCACTTCTGTTGGCTCTTTCGTTTCAAGAAACTCTCCGTAGCAATTATCCACCATACATAGAATCTCAGGAAACTTGCTTTTTACTAAACCAACAATTTTTTCTATCGTTTCAATGTTTAAAGCCCTTCTAAAACCATAACCAGTAGACCTTTGAATATAGACTAGTCTTGTCTTTTCTGTCACTTCCCTTTCTATAGACTCAAAATCCACTTCTCCATCTGGTAAAATATCGATTTGTTTATAGCTGATATTGGTGTTTTTAAAGCTGCCTCTATAGTCACCACTGATGCCAATTAGTTCATTTAGTGTATCATAGGGCTTTCCAGTAACCGCTACCATTTCCTCTCCAGCTTGAAGCAGACCCGTTAAGGATAGGGTTAAAGCATGGGTCCCATTGGCAATGGTTGGTCTGACGATGGCATCTTCTGCTTTAAAAACCTTGGCATAGACTTCTTCTAATTTATCTCTTCCCAAATCATTATAGCCATAACCTGTTGTCCAATTAAAGTGTTGGTCACTAAGCCTTGCCTCCTGCATAGCAGATAATATCTTATATTGATTAAAACTTTTAATCCTATCTACTTGCTTGTATGTGGAATCTAAATCCTTCTCTATTTTTTCCATTTTATCAAGAAGATCCTCGTCAATACCAAAAAGATTATGTAGTATTTCTTTGTCGTAGTGCATTTATGTTTTCCTCCTCTTTCGTAGGAGTCCTATCACTTCTCAGAATGATTGGAGCAAATAGGACACTTTTTATGATTATAATAGTCTAGTTTTAGTTGAATTACTGCATGATTTACAGCTCTTTTATCCCCTTCTTTGATTCCTACTCTTCGTCCAATACTATAGCCTATCAGAAGTAATATTAAACAAGAAATCAGTATATATCCATGCAACATTATAATTATATACCTCCTATAATTTAGAATACAAGTAGTTTATTAAAAAACTACAGGATAACACAATAACTGTGTTTGTCCAAGATAGCATTAAGCACAAAATCAATAAAATACTGCTGGTAAGAATTACCTCTCCTCTTCCGAAGCTATTTACAAGATTTTTATAGCCGTATTTAAAGTCATAGGCTTCATCCATCAAATCATCTATCAGTTGAATCAAAAGGATAGCAATAAAAGCAAAAGAGAAGATTTCTAAAGGTACTAGTAAAAGATTGACGATGATGAGCAAAGCCATTTCTTGATAAGCTTTTAAGTGTAAAGGCAATTTTTGACTAGGGAAATGAAACATGCCAATGATATAGGCACAGGTAAACAAAGAAAAAACAAGATAGGTTTCTAAAAGCATGGATAAAGATAAAAATAGGAGACAATAGGGTAGTTTATACTCTGCAAGGTCGCTATAAATCTTGCTATAAAGTGTTTTTTGGTTTTTATCTCCATCAACATCATCGTCTAATAATTTGATTACTACTCCTAATAATAGGATGCCTATGTATCTTTTAAATATTTCTAGCAACAAATTGCCTCACCTCTTTAAATCCCATCCCTTTTATAGCAGACATAGGAATAATGTAGGTATTTCTAAATTCATTTTTAAGGAATTGAAGCCCCTTCGCCCCCTCCTTTAGGTCCATTTTATTGGCTAAAATGCAGTAACAGCCTTTGCTATTACCATACTTATTGATTTGATAGTCAATTTCACTTATGGTGCTGATTTGATTTGTAAATATAGCTGAGGTGTCCACCATATGCAGTACGATATTAGATAAGTATAAGTATTTGAGGGTTTCTGCCATAGATTTTCTTACATGCTCATTTTTATTAATGCCATCCATTAAACCACTTGTATCATGCAACAAAAAATCTGACCTACCTTTATAGATGGGGATAGATAATTTGATTTTGCATACATCCCTTGTCTTAAAGGGTGAAGGGCTTATCAGATAGTTCTTTGCTGTATTGACAGAATAGTGCTTTGTTAAGACATTTCCTTCAAAATCTATAAACTCCAGCATACACCTATCTATCCCTAAAAATTCAGCAAAGTTTAAAAAGAAAGATGTTTTTCCCACATTGGGCTTGCCTAATAATATACAATTGCTCATTGATTCTCACCATCCATAAAATCCTCTTTTTTTAAAAGCATTAAATCTTCTCTAGTACAAAATGACTGGGGCTTTAATCGAACTGCTTGTTTTCGAATAGACTTTTCAATCAAATTTCTTACTAAACGTGCGTTTCCGGCATATCGCTCATCACTTCTCCGTTTAGAGGCTAGGATATGATAAAGTTTTGCTTTGGCAGGTTTAGAAATAGTATATTGTCTTTCATCTACCATTGATTCTGCGATTTCTACCAATTCATCGATAGAATAGTCTTTAAAGTCAATATGTATAGGAAATCTTGATTTCAGACCGGGATTAATACTTAGAAAATTTTCCATCTCTTCTTGATACCCAGCTAAAACCAGTATAAATTCATCTTTATGATCTTCCATAGCCTTTACTAATGCATCGATGGCTTCTTTGCCAAAATCTTTTTCTCCTCCCCTTGCTAAAGAATATGCTTCGTCTATAAAAAGAATACCTCCTAAACCTTGTTTTACTTGTTCCCGAACCTTCAAAGCTGTATGTCCAATGTATTCTCCAACTAAGTCAGCCCTTTCAATTTCGATCATATGACCTTTTTCCAATAGACCCATTGCTTTAAATATTCTCCCCAATAATCTGGCTACGGTGGTTTTTCCTGTTCCAGGATTTCCTTTAAAAATCATATGTAATACAAGTGGTGAGGCATTTAATCCTTGAAGTCTTCTTTTTTGCTGTATTTCAACATAGGCTATAATTTCATTTACCATATTTTTTACATCATGAAGCCCTATCAATTGTTCTAACTCCTTGATAACTTCTTCTAAGGATTCCACATTATTTCTCTCACTAGTTTTAGATCCTTCTTTTAGATTTTGGGACTGATTCATTAAATGATTTAAAAATTCATTGCTGCCGATACTGCCATTCCTAACCAATTGATATAAATGATCCACTTCTTTTTTTACTTTATTTGTCATGATATCACCTCAAAATAGATACTATATTATCATATTCCTTGTAAAGAAAAAAAGTGACAAAAAAACTTCTCTACAAATATTTGTAGAGAAGTTTAGTGATTTATATTTTATTCTGCTTGATGTTTAGCATTTTGCATAAAGTTGATAGCACTACTAGGCGCGATGGTGGAGATTGCATGCTTATAAATCAATTGTTGTTTACCATCAGTATCTAGTACAATCGTATAATTGTCAAATCCCTTTACCAAGCCTTTTAACTGAAATCCATTCACTAAGTATATAGTTATTGGAATACTTTCTTTTCTTACTTGATTCAAAAAGATATCTTGTAAGTTAATATTGTTTTTCATGTTTTACCCTCCTCGAATTATTCTAAAATTTACTTCATGTAAGATGTTCTATTTAATTGCTATGACCTTTTGTATTAGTATTCTATAAGACATTGAAATGTCCTTCTATATATTCTTGAATATTATTAATTAATTCTTCTTTTGAAGGATATTCTGATAAATTATACCATTGAATATTTTCAAAGCGTCTAAACCAAGTTAATTGTCTTTTTGCATACCTTCTGGTATCTCTTTTAAGAATAGTAATAGCTTCCTCTAAAGGAATACTTCCGTTTAAATAACTAATGATTTCTTTATAGCCTAGTCCTTTAAAAGCTACTAGATCTTCAGGATAGCCCATTTCTAGCAACTTTTTTACTTCTTCTATCAAACCTTCCTCCATCATGATATCCACCCGCTTATTAATCCTATCATATAACTCCTCTCTGTCTCGAGTAAGTCCTATTAAAAGAAAGTCATACTCATTTGTCAATTGAACATCTTCACGAAAATTTCCTATTTTTTCTCCACTTTCATGAAATATTTCAATAGCACGAATAACCCTTTTAACGTTATTTTTATGTATTCTTTCAGCCGCGTCAGGATCAATTTCTCTTAGTTTATCGTGGAGGTATTCATTTCCGTACTTATCGGCTTCTTCCTGTAATTGATTTCTTAAATCCCAATTGGAAATAGTCGATGTAAAGTCCATGTTATAAATAATAGCATTGACATATAAACCAGTACCCCCTACAATGATGGGCAGTTTATTTTTATAAGTGATTTCCTCAATAGCTACTTTAGCCTTCTGCTGAAATGCCGCAACGGAAAAATCTTCATTAGGCTCTACTATATCCATTAAATGATGAGGAATCCCCTGTATTTCTTCTATAGAAGGTTTTGCAGTCCCAATATTCATATGTTTATAGATTTGCATGGAATCGGCGGATATGATTTCTCCCTTTAGTTTCATAGCTAATGCTATAGAGGTATCCGTTTTACCAACTGCAGTGGGACCAACAAGAATTAACAGCTTTTTTTTCAAAACATCTCCTCCCTATTGAATTCTTTTAAAATGTTTTTCAATTTCATATTTTGTTAAGGATAATAAAATTGGTCTCCCATGTGGGCAGGTCAAAGGAGGTTTTATTGTGCTTAGATCCTTGATCAATGCATTGATTTCAGAAACATGCAGTTTATCCATTGCTTTAATGGCCTCTCTACAGGATTTTCTAATAATCGTCTCGTTAAAATAATCTTCATTGAGATGATCTTGCTTTAATTCATCAATGATTTTTAATATAAAGTCAAAATCTCTGGGTGTCCCCATAATTAAAGGAACTTCTCTAATAAGGATTGTATTATTGCCAAAAATCTCTATGTTGAAACCAAGTTTTTTAAACCCGTCTATATATTGTGTGATAAAGAGAAAGTCTTCATGAGACAACTCTAAAACATTTGGTGCCAACAGGCTTTGGGTAGGAACTTGATCACGATGAAACGCTTGTAGCATTTTATTATAAACCAGTCTTTCATGGGCAGCATGTTGATCAATGAGATACATGCAAAGATCTTTTTCTATAATAACATAGGTGTCGAACAGTTGTCCTATAACTTTATAATTATTTAATAAACTACCAAGAAAATTTTCTTGTGTAGTTTCCAAATGAAGCTCATCCTCTTGGAGAGACACAAAGTCTTTTTGTAAAGTAGAAGAAGCACTTTTGATAGTGGGGATAACTGGTTTTTCAGCATTTACCTCGTATTTATCTTCTTTTTCTTCAAAGGAAATCTGTAAACTATTGGGTTTGTTGTTATTATGTGTACTATAGATGCTTTTATTCTCTCTAAGGGGAGGATTTAAAAAAGTTGTGTCTACAGTTGGGGATTTTTGTTTGTTTTGTAAAAGCAGTTTAGGTACTAAAGTGCTTTTCACTAGAGAAGAGGAGATACTATGATAAATTAGATCATAGACCACTTCTTCCTTATGAAATTTTATCTCAGTTTTTGTTGGATGAACATTAATATCAATGAAACTTGGATGAATCTTTAAGTTTAAAATACACACAGGAAACTTATTAATAGGCAGCTTTTCCTTATAAGCTTCTTCAATAGATCTGTAAAGAAACTTACTTTTAATATATCTTCCGTTAACAAAAACAATCTCATAATTTCGGTTTCCTCTAACATAAGTCGGTTGACTTATGTACCCCTCTAATGCCATGTCTTGCTTTTCAGCCTTAATGGGTATAAGACTCTTAAATAGCTCCTTGTCTAGTATAGATAAAATGGTTTGATCCAGATGATTTGCACCAGAGGTAGTAAACATAATATTGTTATTGTTAATATATTTAAAGGCTATATGGGGTTGACTTAAGGCAAGTCTCGACATGATTTCTCCTATTTTCGTTGTATCTGATTGAGGAGTTTTCATGAATTTTAGTCTAGCTGGTGTATTAAAGAATAAGTTCTTTATAATGATGGTGGTACCATCAGGACAACCTACTTGTTTTTTATTTGTGATGTTGCCTGCAACCATATCGATTGATATGCCATGCAATTGATCCCTAGGTTTTGTAACCATTTGGATTTGAGAGACAGCAGCAATACTTGCCAAGGCTTCTCCTCTAAACCCTAAGGTCAATACTGCATTTAAATCTTCTAAATATTGAATTTTAGAGGTAGCATGACGCATAAAAGCTGCCGCTACATCCTCTTCATAAATACCAGCCCCATTATCAGTGACTCTGATAAACTTCTGACCACCTTCTTTTATTTCTACTACGATATTGGTGGCACCGGCATCAATGGCATTTTCAATTAACTCTTTTACAACAGATTGTGGGCCTTCTACCACTTCCCCTGCTGCTATTTTATTAATCGTTAAATTATCTAATAGTTTAATTGCTTTTTGCATTTTTTGCCTCCCTATAAATCACTTACCTTCTTGTGTAGTTGATAAAGTATGTTTAAGGCATCTATCGGTGTAGTTTCCAATAATTTTAGTTCCTTAATCTCTCTAATAATTTCTTCTTTATTCATGTCTATAAAATTCAACTGCTCATTGATTTCATCTATAGCAGGTTGATCTACTGTTTTATATTGTGGTGGATCTTGCGGCTTCTCTAAACCTAAGAGGATTTCCTGTGCTCTTTGAATAACATTTTTAGGAAGCCCAGCCAACCTTGCAACTTGAATACCATAGCTTTTATCAGCACTTCCTTCTACAACCCTTCGTAAGAAGATGACATCATCCCCTTCTTCTTTAACAGAAATACGATAGTTTTTAACGGTTTTCATCTTTCCCTCTATTTCTGTCAGTTCATGATAATGGGTAGAAAATAAGGTTTTGCACTTTAAAAACCCGCTAATATACTCCACTACAGACCACGCAATACTTAAACCATCAAAGGTACTGGTACCTCTGCCGATTTCATCTAATATTAATAAGCTCTTAGAGGTTGCATTGTTTAGAATATTTGCCATTTCACTCATTTCCACCATAAAGGTACTTTGGCCCTGCCCCAAATCATCACTGGCTCCCACTCTAGTAAAAATCCTATCCACAATCCCTATGGTGGCTCCTTTAGCTGGTATAAATGACCCTATTTGTGCCATTAGGACAATAAGTGCCACCTGTCTCATATAAGTTGATTTACCTGCCATATTTGGTCCAGTAATAATAGCTATTTCATTCTGACTTTGATCTAGATGGGTGTCGTTAGATATAAACATATTATGGTCTAACATCTTTTCTACTACAGGATGTCTTCCTTCGAGAATATCAATTGCATTACCATCATTAATAGCTGGTTTTGTATAACCATTTTCAGCAGCAACCTCTGCTAGGGAATACAAAGTATCTAGCTGGGCAATTGCATGAGCTGTCGTTTGAATTTGGGGAACTTCTTTTTCAATGACTTCTCGCAACTGCAAAAAAAGCTGATATTCTAATGAAATTACCTTTTCTTCAGCACCTAAGACCTTTAGTTCTATCTCCTTTAGTTGAGGGGTAATATATCTTTCGCAATTTGCGAGGGTTTGCTTGCGTATGTATTCTTGAGGAACGATATGGAGGTTAGACTTTGTTACCTCAATAAAATATCCAAAAACTTTATTGTATCCTATTTTCAGGGACTTGATTCCTGTTTTGTCTCGCTCCTTTGCTTCTAGGTTGCTGATCCATAGCTTACCTTCTTTAGAAGCTCTCCGTAATTCATCAACATCTGCATTATATCCATTTTTTATTATATTTCCTTCTTTTATACCAGCAGAAGGTTCCTCTAAGATGGCTGTTTCGATTAAAGAGGTAATTTCTTTATGTTCATCAATCTGAGATGCTAAGTTTTGTAGTAAAAAAGATTTTTGATTGAATAAAACTTCTTTTAATTTAGGGATATTGGTCAAAGAATTTTTTAAGGCTATTAGGTCTCTGGCATTGGCACTACCATAAGAAATTTTACCTGAGAGTCTCTCTAAATCATAAATATTTTTTAAGCTTTCCTTCAACTCTTTTCTTAATAAAAGATCTTCCTTTAGTACTTCAACTGCATCTAGTCTATCATGAATTTTCTTTACCTCTAGCAATGGCTCTTCAAGCCATTTTCGAAGCATTCTTCCTCCCATAGAGGTCATGGTTTTATCTAGCACCCATAATAAAGAACCTTTTTTCTTTTTATCTCTAATGGTTTCTACCAACTCAAGATTTCTTCTAGTAGTGAAATCTAAAATCATCGTAGTGTTTAAAGTATATATTTGAATTTTGCTAAGATGGTTTAGGGTACGTTTTTGGGTATTTTTTAGGTAATCAATTAAAGCACCTGTCGCACGAATTCCTAAATGATTGTTAGAAAACCCTAGTCCGTCCAATGCAATTACTTGAAAATGTTTTTGTAGTTGATTGCGGGCATATTCACCTTCAAATCTCCAATCATCATATTCATTCATGTAGAAGTCCAGCTTCTTCTGATATTCACAAAGAACTTCATAGGTGTTTTTATCCTTTGCATAGTAAAGAATTTCTTTAGGCTGTACTTTGGAAACTTCATCCTGTAGGTGTTGACTTAGATTTCCTTGGGTAATTTCTGTGGAGAACAATTCTCCAGTAGAAATATCAACGTAGCTTATGCCAATTCCTGCATTTTCTCCATAAATACACATCAAATAATTATTTTTTTTCTCTTCTAACAAGTCCGTATCTATGACAGTACCGGGGGTAATAACCCTTACAACATCCCTTTTTACAATTCCTTTTGCCTCAGAAGGGTCTTCTACTTGATCACATATAGCTACTTTGTATCCTTTTGTAATTAACCTATTAATATAATTATTTACCGAATGATGAGGCACCCCGCACATAGGAGCCCTTTCATCTAATCCACAATCTCTGCCAGTAAGGGCTATTTCTAATTCTCTAGATGCTGTAATGGCATCATCGAAAAATAACTCGTAAAAATCCCCTAGTCTAAACAGCAATAATGTATCTTTATATAAATTTTTAATATCTGTGTATTGTTGCATCATAGGTGTTAATTTACTCAATTGTATACCTCCTAAACTAAATAAAGCTATAGCTTCATTATAACAAATATCACTTTATTTGAAACATAGAATCTTAATTTATATTCATTTTAATTGAAGTTGTAGATAAGATAGATAAAATCAACGAATATAGGAAAATGTGATTTATAAAAGTATTTATCATTTATGATAACATTATATATGATACTTATTGTAAATATAAAAAACCCAGTGACTTTGCGTATATATCCTACGCTACTATTCTGGGTTTTTCAATCTTAGTCGATAATTTCTCCATTAAGGGAGAAGGTTTTTGGTTCTGTAATTCTTATTTTTACTAGCTTACCTATAAGCTCTTCCCCGCCTGAAAAATTAACCAGTTTATTTTGTCTTGTTCTTCCCATTAGCTTCGATGCATCTGTTTTGCTTGATCCTTCAACTAAAACCTCTACCTCTTTATTTAAGTAGCTGCTGTTGATTTCAGCACTGATTTGATTTACTGTTTCTACTAGTTTATTAAATCTTGTATGTTTCACTTCTTCTGAAATTTGTGTCTCCATTTTTGCAGCAGGTGTACCTTCTCTAACAGAATATAGGAAAGTAAAAGCTGAGTGGAATTTAACTTCTTCTACTACCTTTAAGGTATCCATGAAGTCTTCTTCGGTTTCTCCTGGAAAACCTACTATAATATCTGTTGTTAGTGCAATATCTGGTACCGCCCTTTTAAGCTTTGCTACCAATTCTAAGTAACGTTCCTGGGTATAGTTCCTATTCATCTCTTTCAATATATGATTACTGCCAGCTTGGAAAGGTAAATGAATGTGTTCACAAACCTTATCATACTGGGCAATTGCTTCGATTAAGCTTTCTGATAAATCTTTGGGGTGAGAAGTCATGAATCTAATTCTTTCTATACCCTCTACTTTATTTAATTCCTTAAGTAAATCAGCAAATTCGGTTTTGTTTTCCAACGTTTTACCATAGGAATTTACATTTTGCCCCAATAGCGTAATCTCTTTGGTGCCATTATTGGCTAAATCAATAACTTCATGAACAATCTCTTTTATTTCTCTGCTGCGCTCACGACCTCTTGTATAGGGAACAATACAATAGGTGCAAAAGTTATTGCAACCAAACATAATATTGACAAAGGCTTTGACGCCATACTTTCTCATTGAAGGTATACCCTCAATGATTTCTCCTTCTTCCTCCCACACCTCCACCAGCATGTTATCTGCTTGCTTGCAGTTTGCTAGAAGTTCAGGAAACTTATGTAGATTATGGGTACCAAAAACTAAGTCAACATGTCTATATTTTCTTTTTATTGCTTCTACTACCTTTGGTTGCTGCATCATACAACCACATACAGCAATAGTCAAATCACTGTTTTTCTTTTTTAATGGCTTTAAGGCCCCTAGGTTTCCATAAACCTTTAACTCAGCATTTTCTCTTACACAGCAAGTGTTATAGATAATTAAATCCGCTTCTTCTTTTTCAGAGGTTTCAACATAGTTCATATCTTTAAGCATACCAAGTAGTTTTTCTGAATCATGTTCATTCATTTGACAACCGTAGGTAACAATCAAGACTTTTTTTTGTTTTCCTGTTGTTCTATATAGTTCCTCATTTTTATAGGAAATTTCTTCTATTATTTCTTGCTGTCTTTGAAGATCCAGTGAATTAAATTCATAGTTTTTTTCTCTCTTCAAACCTGCTTCCTCCTTGTAGTAAAACAACTTTTCCATATATTTCTATTGCCTTTTTTCTTCATTAGTATATTATAACCTAATTTAATAGATAAAAAAAGCACAGGGTTAAATTACCCTGCTAAAAGAAAAAAAATTATGTATTCTATATAAATTCCACATTATCTCTACAAAAACTATTTAAAGGTATACTGACAATAGACTGATCTTTTTGCTGAACATACACGTTCATATTAGTCTGATCAAAAACTGTACTTCCTGTTCCTTGATCAATGGTAATAATTCTTCCTTCTGCAAGTTCAGGATTCCTACTTTGAA
Organism: Clostridium aceticum; assembly: GCF_001042715.1. Classification (NCBI taxonomy): domain Bacteria; kingdom Bacillati; phylum Bacillota; class Clostridia; order Peptostreptococcales; family Natronincolaceae; genus Andreesenella; species Andreesenella acetica. The sequence continues at coordinate 2,021,737 of NZ_CP009687.1, forward strand.
ATTTTTGACCGATAAAATAATCAGAAATTCTTTTAGAAAGGGTGAAAAATATATCCGCATCTACTTCACGAAGATGGTGTTCTCTAATAGTATTTATGGTGTATAAGGCATTGTAACGTTTACTTACAGTATAAAAGGTATATAGATCTGCAATATAAATCATTCTTGATAATAATGGAATACTTTTTCCTGTAAGTCCTCTAGGGTAACCTGATCCATCATACTTTTCATGATGATGTAATATCCCCTTTAACATATCTGTAGTTATGAATGAACATTTTGTTAGTAAACGCTGACTATGAATAACGTGCTGATAATACTCATTACTATCTTCATTTGCCCATTGCTCTCTACGCCTTTTATCCTCTGGTAAATTCAACATACCTATATCCGCCAACATAGCTGTTATGTATAGGTTTTCTCTTTTCTTTTGATCCCAGCCCATCCAATTTCCTAGCATATAGGCCGTTAAAGCGGTACTATAGCTATAAAAAAAAAGGGAATCATCTGTCATTTTTATCTTTTCTAGCAACTGGGGAACATTAATAGAAGCATTAATAACCTCCATACTTTTCCTTAAATCTTCTTCTATAGAATTCGTTTCGGAAGCATCAGCGTTATTAAATAGTAAAAGCATTTTCTCAGTAATATTTTTTTTAGCATCTGGAATTAGTCGATCAATCAGCTCTGCATCTTTTTTATTGGAAATCTCTAAAATCTTTGAATATGCTTGTTGAGAAAAATCTTTTTTCTCTACATTATTTTCTATAATTTCCTTGTCTTGTGGAACCTTATCTGTTTCAGGAATCTTCACTTCTATTGCTGCTTCCTCTTCGATCTTTACAAACACATCTTCTACGTTATACTGTTGTAAAAGACGCTGTACCTTTCTGATTGTATCTTCGTTTTTTATTTTGTATCCTTCTTTTACTAAGATATTTGTATCATTTACAACGATATCTTTCCCAATGATCATTCCCTTGTCTAAGTCTTCTATAGATATGGTCATTTCCCTTGTCGTGATAGTTTTACACGAACTACTTTCCACTATAATCCCCCCAATATCTCTCTATATATTCATCCTGTTTTTATAGATAGAAGTTTTTTGTCTACACTATAAAAAAGTACAATAAAATAATTATAGTGTTATCGACTTAATTAAACATTTTCTGTAGTCCAAAATGATAAAATGAGACCATGGACCTATATTTTATTTATCATTTACAACAAAGTTTATTGTGATATTCATTACTGCTTTTTTACCTTATTTAAATCAAATATAAAAACAGGGTAACAGCCACCCTGTAAAATAATTTTCTTACCCTCCTAATGTTACATCCTGTTGATTATACCACTCTAAGGCTTCATATAAATGTTCTGGTCTAAAGTCTGGCCAGTAATCATCGATCACATAAAAATCTGAATACACTGACTGCACAGGCAAAAAACCACTTAAACGGCGTCTTCCTCCCCAACGAATAATTAAATCAATTCTAGATACATCTGAAGAGTATAGACTTTCCATTAAGTTATTCTTATTTGTAGAGGTATTTTCTGGGGTTTTTGATAAATCCCAGTGCCACCCATAGTTTACTAAAAAATTTACTTTTGTAGAGGCTTTACCAAAGTTTTTTCTATTTGTGTAGGTTTCCAATTCTTTTGGAAATAAAGGAGAAGTTGCATTGCCAAGAACCAGTAAAGAAGCATCCTCGTTGCAAAGCATTTCTACTGCATCAACACAAGCTTTTCTAAAAGCTAAGGTTTGAACTGAAGGTCTTTTGGTATTATCCATAGTAAAACCGTAGTAACTTAATTCTTTGATACCAATTTCTTGACAAAGCTTAAATATTTCTAGTCCTGGCCTAAGGCCTTTTTCATAACCTTCTTCTTTAGACAAGCCTTTACTTTCTGCCCATCTTCTATTCCCATCTGGAATAATTCCAATATGTGCTGGAACTCTCATTTTTTTAGTCCTCCTAGTATAGATAAATATATATTTTCCATTATTAACATCTCTACTGATAATCATTCAAACTATATCGTTTATTTCCTAAAAATAAGATAAAATATTTCAATATTCTTATTAATTTTTATAGTAAAGCTTTTTCTTGTTTAATTTTTTGAATATGTGTTATTATATAATTGTAGATATGAATCAAATTTATGGGAGGTATGTGTATGAATTTATCTAAGCGTATCACAGCTATGCAAGAATCTCCAATCAGAAAACTTGTACCTTATGCTCAAGCAGCTAAAGCCAATGGAAAACATGTTTATCATTTGAATATTGGGCAACCTGATATTGAGACCCCTTCATCTTTTATGGAATCCATCCGTAATTTTGATGAAAAAGTATTGGCATATTCCTTCTCTCAAGGTATGCCTGAATTGATCCAAGCAATTATTGAATACTATAAAAAATATGATATGCATTATGAAGAAGATGAAATATTAATTACTAATGGTGGTTCTGAAGCTCTCTTATTTGCTATTATCGCTATAGCAGATGCTGGAGATGAAATGTTGGTTCCTGAACCCTTCTATACAAACTACAATGGATTCAGCTCTGCTGTAGATGTTAAAGTATCTCCTATCACCTGTAAAGCAGAAGACGGTTTTCACTTACCATCAAAACGAAGTATTGAAAATCTAATCAACCCAAGAACAAAAGCCATTATACTTTCCAATCCAGGTAATCCAACAGGTGTTGTTTATACAAAAGAAGAAATCGAAATGTTAGCATCTTTAGCCAAAGAATATAACTTATTTATTATTGCTGATGAAGTCTATAGAGAGTTTGTTTATGATGGCCTAGAGTATACAAGCTTTGGTAATATACCAGGGATTCAAGACAGGGTGATTATTGTTGACAGTGTATCAAAAAGATATAGTGCCTGCGGTGCAAGAATTGGCTCTATTGCCAGCAAAAACAAGGAGTTAATAAGACAAGTTCTAAAGCTTTGCCAAGGAAGATTATGTGTACCTACTTTAGAACAAGTAGGCTCTGTAGAGTTATATAAAACCTCTGAAGAATACTTCCAAGTAGTAAATGAAGAATATCAAAAACGTAGAGACCTCGTATACAGTGCCTTAAATGATATACCAGGTGTATTATGCAAAAAACCAACAGGTGCTTTTTATGTTGTTGCAAAGTTGCCAGTGGATGATGCAGAAAAGTTTGTTATCTGGATGTTAAAGGATTTCGATGTAGATGGCGGTACTGTTATGCTAGCCCCTGCTGAAGGCTTCTATGCAACAGCTGGCTTAGGTAGAGATGAAGTTAGGATCGCATACATATTGAATGAAGGTGATCTTACTAAAGCGATGAATATACTTAAACTAGCCTTACAAAATTATCCAAACAGAACAATTTAATTAAAAATAGATAAAAACAATAAAAGCTTGGGAATCTCCCTAGCTTTTATTGTTTTCCACCAAATATTTTTTTGAAAATAGATTTATTCTTATTCTCTTCTCTTTTTATTTTTTCCTTTAGCTCTGCTAACTCATAGGCTTTTTCTTTCACTTGCATTTTTAGTTTTGCATTTTCACAGATTAAAATATCTTTTTCTTGGTTTACCAGTTCGTTTTTCAACTCGTCTACTTTTTCCGATAGGACTTCAATCTCTTTCCTGTAATCTAATTGCTGAATAGATGCTAGTGTTTGATTTAATAAGTTCTGAAACTCCTCTTGTATTAGAGCACTACTGTTTTCGATGGCATACTGTATATAATCACTACTGGATACAGCAATCTCCTGTAAAGCATTGTCGTTGCCATTCATCATGACTTCAGGTGATTTCATTAAGTTTTTGATCTGCTTATTTGTTAAACCTTTATCCTGCAGTATTTTAATGTTACGAAGCTCCTCAAGTTCCTTATAAGTAAAATACCTTCTATTTCCCTCGTCTCTTGGAATTTCCAGTTCAAATTCCTTTTCATAATATCTTATCACATGGGGTTTAAAGCCAATAATATCCGAAATCTCTTTTATAGAATATACTTCATTTACAACCTCCATATCTCCACCTCCTGTATAGACTTCTTCCATATCTATTAGGAAATTTCCTTTTAAAAATCAAAAGTTTCGTCATACAAATTCGGTCAATCTGCTCTAAAAAAATAAAAATGCAGACAAAAAAAGACATGAGTTCATGTCTTTTTTTATTTGCTATTATATTTCGATGGAATTTTTAAGCATGTAAACCGTAAGTTCAATAGCTTCTTTTACATCTGATAAGAATACCATTTCACAATTACTATGAAGATATCTACAAGGAATAGATAATACGCCGGAAGGCACCCCGCTTCTGGTTAAGTGAATTGCCCCAGAGTCGGTACCGCCAAATTCTAATATCTCTAATTGATAAGGAATATTATTTTCTTCCGCCTGCTTAATCATATAATTTTTAACCTTTGGATGACATAAAATAGAATTGTCCTTCACTTTAATCGCTGGGCCCTTCCCTAATTCCACTGCCATAGATTTGGCTTTAGGCGTATCTCCAGTTGCAGTAACATCAAAAGCGATTGCCATATCAGGTGCTATGTCATAGGCGGCAGTTTTTGCTCCCCTAGTACCTACTTCCTCCTGCACTGTAAATACGAAGTATAGATCATTTGCAGTAGTAGATAGCTTTTTTAATGCCTCTATCATAACAAAACAACCAATTCTGTCATCAACAGCTTGAGACATTACTTTTTTGTCATCATAAAGTGCCTCTGTATAGTACACTGCCATATCACCTATGGTAACTTTTTTTTCAGCTTCTTCTTTGCTGGAAGCACCAATATCGATAAATAACTTTTCTAGTTTAAAGTCTTTTAGATCCTCAATTTTCTCACTTCCAATTACCCCTATGGTTCCATTTTCAAAGATGACCCTTTGGGATAAACTGATGGTTGGAGAAATGCCTCCTACATTTGTAAATCTTAAAAATCCTTTATCATCAATGTAGGTAACCATCAGTGCGATTTGATCCATATGGCCCGCCAACATGATTTTCTTACCATTACCTTTTTTTCTAGCAATTAAATTACCTAGCGCATCTACCTTTATTTCGTCAACATAGTCTTTTATTTGGTTCCTGATAAACTCAGATATTCTCCCTTCATTACCTGCTGGAGAATAAATTTCTAGCATTTCCTTTAATAATTGTGTATTTATCACGAAATGATACCTCCTTTGCTAATCTCTTCAACAAACCTAGCAACCAAATCCTTAGTATAATCCAAATCCTTCTTACTTAGTACAGATACAGGTGAATGGATATATCTGCAAGGGACAGCGATGGACACGCAAGGCGTTCCAGCTTTAGCTAGGTGGAACTTTCCTGCATCATTGCCGCCGAAGGCTGCTTTACGATATTGCCATGGTATATTATATTTTTTAGCAGTATCAATAACTGCATCGATATACTTTTTATTGTAAATAGAGGATTGATCCATAATAGAAATAGCTGGCCCGCCATCCAGTTCTGTTACTTGTAAGTGAGGCTCCACATCTGCAACATCAGAGCATGTGGTTCCTTCTAATACCACAGCTAAGTCAACATTCACTTGATTGGCTGCAACCTCAGCTCCTCTTAACCCTATTTCCTCCTGTACAGTAAAAATTCCAGTGATATTTACAGGTAGTTGTTTTTTTAATAAATCTATTAAAACATAACAGCCTACTCTATTATCCAATGCCTTTGCCTTTACCCGATTTTCTCCAAATTCCATATATTCACTATGAAAATGGATATAATCCCCAATAGAAATATGTTTTTCAGCTTCATCCTTGTTTTTTGCACCGATGTCAATATATAAGTCGTCAATCCTTAGTGCTCTTTGCCTCTCCTCTGGTTTTTGCATATGGATGGCCTTAGCCCCAATCACGCCGGGAATATTTCTTTCTCCAATTAAAACTACCTTAGATACTAAAATTCTGCTGTCTATTCCTCCTATCGGAGCAAACCTAATCAGTCCACTATCATCTATTCCCTTTACCATTAATCCTACTTCATCCATATGAGCTGTGACCACAATATTATAGGGGGAATTAAGCACTTTTTTTTCTGCAATTACATTACCCATTCTATCGACTTTTACTGTATCAACAACATCTTTTATTTCTTCTAGTACAATATTACGAACTTCTCCTTCGTTTCCAGATACACCGAAGGCACTAGTTAGTTTTTTTAATAGCATAACCATTCCTCCATATCTATTTCATTTAAAGAAACAATAAGTTTCGCCAACAACTTTCCAGTTTTTTCAATATCCGATAAGCTGATGGTTTCAACAGAGGTATGCATATATCTTAAGGGGATAGATAAAAGACCAGTGGCAATGCCTTCTCTTGACACCTGTATAGACCTTGCATCTGTTCCAGTGACGCCGGGAGCAATATCTACTTGGTAATCTATATAATTGTCTTTTGCCACTTCTTTTAACTTTTTAAATACTTTAGGATGAATATTCGGCCCCATTGCAATTCCTGGACCCTTCATCATTTCTATTGTGTCAAACTTATTTAATTCTGGTGTTTTTCCAAATCCTACATCAATAGCTATGCCTAGATCTGGATTAATCCCATAAGTAGAAACGATAGCACCTCTTGTGCCTACCTCTTCCTGTACAGTGGCTACACAATAAACATCTATATCATGCTTTAGGTTTTGTAATTCCTTTAAACATACATATAGGGCTGCTACCCCTGCCCGATCATCTAAAGACTTTCCTGCTACCCAATCATTTAATAAAAAGGTTAAGCTTCTTTTAAAAGTAATGATATCTCCTACCCTTATGACTTGATTTGCCTTTTCTTTTGAAAAACCTACATCGATCACCAAGTCCTCCATCTTATAAGCCTTACTTCTCTCTTGCTCTGTTGTTAAATGAGGGGGTTTTACTCCAATTACTCCATAGACTTTTTCTTTTCCATGAATAATCACCTCTTGACATAACAGCGTTCTTTGATCTATGCCACCAATATTTGTAAACTTAATAAATCCTTTTTCATCGATTTCTTTTACCATTAAACCAATTTCGTCCATATGAGCTGCCAGCATAATTTTCTTATTAGCATTACCGGCTCCTTTTTTAATACATAACAAATTCCCAAAAGCGTCTGTCTTCATTTCATCCGTAAAATCATTAAAGTATTTTTTTACTACTTCCGCAGCTTCCATTTCATATCCCGAAACGCCAGCAACCTCTGAAAGTTTTTGAACCAATTCCTTTAATTCCATCTATAGACATCCTCTCTCTCTAATTTAAGGCATTTTCGAATAAAAAAAAGTTTTTAGGGGAGTAAGTTTATATCGATGTGGTAATATAATTTGCTCGGTGCTTCCAACAAATAGTACACCATTATTATTTAACGAATTATAAAATTTATGATACATTTCGTTTTTTGTTTCCTCAGTAAAGTAAATCATGACATTTCTACATATAACTAAGTCGCAATTATCTGGATAAGGACTTTCTAAAAGATTGTGTTTTTTAAAGGTGATAGTATTTTTTATATCTTCTGATATTTTATAACTTTCTGCAATTTTTTGAAAGTATTTATCAACAAACTCTTTTGGAAGACTCTCCAAACTTTTTTTTGAATAGATTCCTACGTTTGCTTTATTTAAAGCTCCTTCATCAATATCTGTAGCTATAATGCGTATATCTTTTAAAGGTAAAAACTTTGTCAAAAGCATCGCTAAGGAGTAAGGCTCTTCTCCAGTAGAGCAAGCAGCACTCCATAGTTTTAGTTTGTTTTTATTTTTAAATAAATTGGGTAAAATTTCTTTTTCTAGGGTTTCCCACTGTTGTGGATTTCGATAAAATTCTGATACATTTATCGTTAAATAATTGATGAACTCTTCTAGCAGTTTGGCATTGGTATTCAAAGCTTCAAAATATTTTTCATAGGAATTAAAGTTGTTTCTACTAATGAGAGACTCTATTCTTCTTTTCATCTGCCTCTCTTTATAGCTAGATAAATTGATGCCAATTTTTTTGTAGATTTTATCTTTGAAAATACTATAGCCCTCCATCTATTTTCCCCCTTGGATATCATATTCTTGACAATTAAAAATTAACCCTATGTTTTTATCATACCCTTATTCTATAGATAACCAACTACAAAGCTTAACAAAATGCAGACTGGAGTGAATTGCTAACATTGTTCATTTCTGAAACCGCAGGAAGGCGTATTTTGTTAAGGCATAAAATTGGTTATCTATATAAACTATCAACCTAATAGTTTAAGTTATACACCTAACTTAACTTGTGCAACTTTTTAACTACTTTGAGAGAAAATTAAATATATTTAATTTTCACCACTACCCTAAATAATTGTACAACTCAAGTTATCAATTATTGAAAATATCTTAGATTAAAAAATAAAGAGTCTAGGACTCTTTATTTTCATTTGAAGCATCTAAGGTATCTACCACATCACCAATAGTCACATGATCCTCTTGACTAGTATATTCATTAACAATTTCTTCTTTGTTTTCCTCTGCAGCAGTGATACTTAAACTAATTCGTTTTTCTTCTTTATTAATGTCTAGTATTTTTACCTTTACGCTTTGATTGATGCTTAAAACATCACTGGCTTTTGCGATATGTTTTTCGCTAATTTGTGATATATGAACCAATCCATCTAATCCAGGTTCCAATTCAACAAACGCTCCAAATTCTACCATCTTTACTACTTTACCTTCAACAACATCTCCAACCTTATAGTTTTCTTCAATATGCTTCCATGGTTGAGGTTGTGTATTTTTTATGCTTAAAGAAATTTTTCCTGCCTCTTTATCAAAGTCTAAAATTTCTACTTCCACTGCTTCTCCAGTCTTTAAAACCTCTGAAGGATGCTTCACTCTTCCCCAAGAAATTTCTGAAATATGGACTAGTCCATCAATTCCACCTATATCTACAAATGCTCCAAAATCTGTGATCTGTTTCACTTCTCCTTTTATTCTATCACCTTTTTGAAGATTGCTAAAAACTTCATTTTTCTTTTCTTTAAACTCTTCCCTTAATACCACTTTTCTAGATAATACTACTTTATTCTTTCTACGATCTAATTCTATAATCTTTGTATTAAAGCTTTTGCCTATGAATGATCTTAGATCATCTACATATTTATCAGATAATTGGCTAGCAGGTATAAAACATCGAATTCCACGGCATATGGCTATTACACCACCCCTAACAGCTTCTATTACCTTTGTTTCCACTAAAGATTGTGATTCTTTAATCTTTTCTAAGTCTTCCCATCCTTTTTCAGCATCTACTTTCTTCTTAGATAATAGCACATTACCATCACCATCATCCACTTTGATAATATAAACTTTAATTTCTTCCCCAATCTGAGCTACATCATGAGGATTTACTGAAGTATCGTTAGATATTTCATTTCTTGGTATAATCCCATCAGATTTATAACCAACATTTACAGTAATCTCGTCATCAGTAACATTAATTACCCTACCAGTTACTATATCACCTCTATGTAGTCTCACCATAGATTTTTCTATTTCTTCCATAAAGTTTTCCATTTCATTACTCATTACATCTGCCTCCTTAAATTCATTATATATTTCTTAGTTTTTGTATAATTTCATTTATAACCCATTTAGGTGTAGATGCTCCAGCAGTAACACCTACAAGATCATATTGTTTCAATGCTTCAACAGGTAAATCCTTAGAAGTTTCTACATGAAATGTAGCCTCAGGTCTAATATCATTACAGATAGAAACCAGTTTTTGTGTATTAGAACTGTGGTAGCCGCCTATAACAATCATCGCATCTACCTTTTCTGCCAAATCCTTTGCTGCTTTTTGTCTCTGTTTTGTAGCTGAACAAATTGTATTAAACTTAGTAACCAGTCTTGCTTTTTTCTCTAATACAGCAGAAATTTTTTCAAATTGAGCAATTGACATTGTCGTTTGCACCACTATACACAATTTATCAACATCAGGAACATTTTCTACCTCTTTTTCTTCTTGGATAATTAAAGCCTTATTGTCACACCATCCATTAATTCCTATTACTTCTGGATGTTGAGGATTTCCAATGATAGCAATTGCATAACCTTTTTTATAATACTCTTCTACAATCGTTTGTATTCTTTTTACAAAGGGGCAAGTTGCATCTATAAGGGTTAAAGTCATTTTATCGGCAGTTTCATATACGCTTTTAGGGACACCATGAGACCTAATAATAACAGAACCCTCTTGTATAGACCCTATGTCTTCAGTTACCATAACCCCTCTTTCTTCCAACTCCTTTACAACTTGTACATTATGTATTAAAGGTCCAAGAGAAAAAATTTTTTGACTTTTGTCCTTGTGATCTAGCTCTTCAAAGGTAGTAGTAATTGCTTTTTCCACCCCAAAGCAAAATCCTGAGTAGTCAGCTAAAGTTACTTTCATCACTTACCTCCCTTTAGATATAACATAACTTTTTCTATGTATCTAAAGATTTTTTTGATTTTCAAGTTTATTCTTTGTTATTTGTTGTATTTTTTCTACAACAACCTCTACATCTAACCCAGTAGTATCTATTATAATAGCATCTGCTGCCTTTACTAAAGGTGCAAATTCCCTCTCTGTATCAATTTTATCTCTTTCCTTAATTGAATTTATAACATCAGTAAAATTGATCTGTTGTTGCTTTTGTAGAAGTTCAGTGTATCTTCTATTGGCTCTTTCTTCAATAGATGCAGTTAAAAACACTTTTATGTGGGCATTAGGCAAAACATATGTACCAATATCCCTTCCGTCCATTACAACACTATGATCAGCAGCAATTTTTCTTTGTAGATCGACAAGAATTTTTCTTACCTCTGGGATTTGTGCAACATATGAAACATGTTTTGTTACTTCTTGACTTCTAATTTCTTCCTTTACAAGGTGACCATCTATGTATACGTCCTCATGAAGAAGCGTAATACTTGTATCTTCGGCTAACTTAATAATTTTATCCTTGCTATTTATTTCTATCTTTTCCTTTAAAACTTTATAAGTCAAAGCTCTATACATGGCTCCTGTATCAATATAAGTTATATTTAGCCTTTCAGCTAGTTTTTTAGCAATGGTACTTTTCCCTGCTCCAGCTGGACCATCAATGGCTATTTGTAAATTACCCAATTATATTCCTCCTATGAAAGTGTTGAAACCACCAAAAGGTGGTTACTTGTAACGTTAACCTGTCTAATGATGACATACACTATTAAAATTATACATTAATTTTAACAATTACTCAAGTATTCTTAAATTTGGATAAAAGACAAAATTTCTATATTACTATCTATTGTGAACCCCTTGTAAAAAATGTTGTTTTTAATAGTAGAAGAAACAAAAAAATTATAATTTTTTTCTTGCTGAGCATAATATAGACTATAGTAACAGTTAAATTTATTCCGGTAATTAAGCCTTTATATGGCAAGTATCATTATATTGCAATAATACTGGACCATATTCCCTGTAATCTATAATATTAATACTGCAATTGTCTTGTTTTAGTCTGTAGTAATTACTTAAATCCATATTCAAAACATGCAGTAACAGTAATTTAATAATAGTGCTGTGACTAATCAGCAGTATTCTATTTTTTTCTGTAGTTATCAAAAGCTTTTCTACAAATTTCACAATCCTTTTTTGAGCAAATTTTAAATCTTCACCTTCAGGAATAGAGGCTTCTTGCGGAAAATTTCGCCATTTTTTAAATTCTTTAGGATAAGACTGTAAGATTTCTTCATGGGTAAGTCCTTCCCACTTTCCAAAATTCATCTCATTTAAACCTTCTTCATAATAACAAGGCACCTTGAGTTGACTTTTTATAATCATCGCTGTAGATTTTGCCCTATTTAAATAGCTGGTATAAATAATTTCAATGTTTTCTTTTAATAGCCTATCCGCCAATAAATGTGCTTGTATTAAACCTTTCTTTGTTAGTTCAGAGTCTTGTATTCCTTGGGTTTTTCCCAACAGGTTCCAGTTGGTTTCCCCATGTCTTACAATATATAATTTTTTCATATTTTTCTCTCCACAGTTTCGTTTTCATTTTATTTATGCTCAAAAAAGAAATAAATTATTACAGTATTTCATGTAATCCTTACAAATCTTTCATTATGGATCAAATTTTCCTAAGAACTCAAAAAAAACTAGAACACCTTTTAGAGTGTCCTAGTAACGTAGAGTTTTACTTTTCTCTATCATAAACATGATACTTATCCCATAAACCTTCTAGTTTATTAAAATATCTTGTGATTTCTTCCTTTTCTCTCATTCCAACTGATATGATGAGTGCATTGATTAAGCTCAAAGGAGCTACTAACGAATCTACAAAAGAAGCCATATTGTTTTTGGCTGTTAGACAATGGTCAGATAGTTCATAGATTGGAGACATGATACTATCGGTAATAGAAACAATGGTTGCCTTTTGTTCCTCTGCATATTTAAGGACTTCTACAGTTCTATTTGAATATCTAGGAAAACTGATTCCTATAACTAAGTCTTTTTCTGATACTCTAAGCATTTGTTCAAAAATATCGCTAATACCATAACCTACTACCTTTACATTATCTAAAACTAAGTTTAAATAGAAGCCAAGATATTGTGCTAAAGCAGTGGAGCTTCTTAAACCAATAATGTAGATTTTTTCAGCAGATAATATTTTATCTACAACTGATTGAAATGCTTGATAGTCCATGTTCTCCTGCGTTGCACGAATATTGTCTATATCAGACTTAAACATTTTCTTTAAGATTACTTCTTCATCAGAATAATCTCTAGACATCTCAACCCTTTGTACAGTTGTAAGCTTAATTTTAATAATATTTTGTAATCCTTTTTGCAGCTGAGGGTAACCATCAAATCCTAAGGCATTTGCAAATCTAACTACTGTGGATTCACTAACATTTACGGTCTTAGCTAGTTTAGATGCAGTCATAAAAGCAGCTTTATCATAATTATCTATAATATATTGAGCAATTAGCTTTTGTCCCTTGCTTAATTTGGTAAAGTTCTTTTGAATTTCAAGTATTAAGTCTTTTTTTTCTTCTATCATCATTGACCTCATCATCCTATTTATTATTTTTAAAGTATTTTTTACATTAGTTTTTTAATTATTTACTCTCTTTTGCTAATCTACACCCCTCTGCTAATGTATATTTACTTAGATCTCCTGTACCTTTTAGAACAATATTTGTCACTATAATTAAAATACCATCCTCCTTCAAGGTGTTAATATATTTATCATATAGCTTCTGGTCTATAGGATTGAGATTGGATAATATTTTTTCCATCTAAAATCCTTGCCTCTGCTAAGATAATACCTCCTAAAATTAACCCTTGTCACCAAAACTATTGGGTATAACCTTTTGTTGCGTCTTTTTCTTTAACGTAGGGGATATTAGTAGTTATTTGTTGATAGCACTAATATTATCAGTGATTTTTAAATATTCCTTTGTATATTAAAAGTTCTTATTCTTAAATCAAAGGTTTCTATTAATTTAAGAATAACAAATTTCCTCAGGATTTGCAATTTAAATTTCAGATTCAAGGGGGTTTTATTTTTTTTGCAATATTCAATTCATTTATTGCAGATTTTTTGCAAAAAAGAAGATAGCCTTTAATATTAGGCTATACTTCAAAATTCCATTGTTTTATTTTTTCAAATGTTTTAAAGTGTGTTAGATCAAAGTGTATAGGTGTAATAGAAATGTAGTTGTTTTGCAGTGCTATAATATCGCTGGTTTGATTTTGTTCTAAATCCATCACTGTACCAGAAATCCAGAAATAGGAATTACCTCTGGGGTCCTTTCTTTCGATAAAGGAATTCTCATACTTTCTAACACCTAGTGTAGTTACTTTAACCCCTTTTAGTTCTTTTTTTGAACAAGTAGGATAGTTAATATTTACAATGGTATCCTTTAAATCTTGATGATGAAAGATTTCTTCTGCAATCTTGCAAATAAACTGTGCTGCATCCTCATACTGTGTAATATCTGTACTGCCCATAGACACTGCTATCGAAGAAATATCCATAATAGCTGCTTCTACTGCTGCCGACACAGTACCAGAATAAATTACATCTGTCCCTAGATTAGGACCATTATTGATACCTGAAATAACAATATCAGGCTTTCTATCCTTTAATAACGCCTCCGCCGCCAGCTTTACACAGTCTGCTGGTGTTCCATTGATAGAGTAGGCCTCTATAGAAGTATCAAAAAATTTAACTTTATCTACTCTTAAGGGATGGTGAATAGTAATAGCATGTCCCGTTGCACTTCTTTCCGTATTAGGTGCTGCAACAATGACTTCTCCAACACTTTGCAGTGTTTTTGCTAGTACATAGATACCTTCTGCAAATATCCCATCATCGTTGGTAATTAAAATTCTCATAAACTTCCTCCTCTAAATAATAAATTAATTTAATTATATATCCTGCATGTATTACAAATACTATAGTAACTTAAACATACTTAATAACCAGAATCTTATATATGAGGTGATCTTTTGATTCAAATAGATGATGCAGGCAGCGGCAGCTTACTAGGTGGAACAGTAATAGGTGTAATAAGAACAGAAACCAGTGAATTTCAATATGACGTTATTCCCTTGGAATATTATAAGGGTGAAAACTTTGATAATAAATCTTATATCAATTATGTTGTTACAATCGTAGAAGAAATCTTTCAAAATTTACATGTTAAAAAAGAAGAGGAGATTGAAATATGTCGTGGTTATATGTTTGATGTGCTAGATTTGTGGCTCAGTGAAAATGGTTATAAGTTCACTAGAACAGAAATCAAAGAACCTCTTCAAAGTAAGATAGAGACAGCTTTTGAGGGATATGCCATACAATTAGGACTGCCTCAAAAGTTTATAAGCTATACAAAATACCCTTTTCATTTTCATAGGATATTAAAATGGGTTTATGCTGACTATGAAAATCGAAGTCTGCTTTGCAAAACTGGATGGAAAAGCTGGAAAAAGTTCGGCAATTTATCTATAGAATATAATAAAGAGTCTATTAAAAGTAATAACATCATTTGTTTAAAATGCTATGAAGTCATTCCTAAAAATACTACGGTAACAGCAATTACCTATTACAGCAATAAACTTCATAAAGTATTTGTTCACAACGAATGTATCTAAAGGGCTCCTACTTTTTAGGAGCCTTCGACTTATTTACTTTATATAGGATGGGTTTTTTCTTCTTCATTATATAAAGCAGATTCTATTTTATACTTTTCAGCCCATCTTTCTTTAAAGAAGTTCATAGCAATCTGTGGGAATAGTGCATAAGAAAGAACATCCTCCTCTTGTTCTAGATATTCTTTCATTTCCTCTCTTAAAAAAGGTAATTGAGGTGGAATAAAATCCGCTGGTCTTTCTGTCATTACCTCTTTTTCTCCTATAATTTTTTGTTTTACTTCTTCCTTGATAGGTGTTGTTGCTTGCCCATATAATCCAGCAACATAGTCCTTAATTTCTTTTGGTACCATTTTATAATCTTCACCAATGATAACATTAAATAGTGCTTGGGTTCCAATCATTTGACTCATAGGAGTAACTAAAGGTGGGTAACCTAGGTCTCCTCTTACCCTTGGAACTTCTGCTAATACTTCTTCAAATTTATCAAGCTTATTTTGCTGTTTTAGTTGAGAAATCAAGTTAGATAACATTCCCCCTGGCACTTGATAAATTAAAGTATTTACATCTACGCCTAGTACTTTAGGGTCAATAAGTCCTTCGTCTAAATACTTATCTCTTAAAGGCCTAAAGTAATCAGCTATTTCACTTAGTAGTTCTAGCTTCATCCCTGTATCATAAGGCGTATTCTTTAAAGCAGCCACAATAGGTTCTGTAGGAGGTTGAGAAGTTCCTAAAGCCAATGGAGAGATGGCTGTATCCACAACATCGACTCCAGCTTCAATCGCCTTCAGATAGGTCATAGAAGCAATACCACTGGTATAATGAGTATGTAATTGGATAGGAATACTTACAGCTTCTTTTAATTGTTTTATTAGATCATAGGCTACATAAGGGGTCAATATTCCCGACATATCTTTGATACAAATTGAATCGGCTCCAATGTCCTCCATTTCTTTAGCCTTTTTCACATAGTAGGATAAATTATGTACAGGACTGATGGTATAAGAAATTGCACACTGTGCATGCCCTCCCTCTTGGTTTGTTACCCTTAAAGTCGTTTCTAAGTTTCTTATATCATTTAATGCATCAAAAATTCGGATAATGTCTATGCCATTATAAATTGCTTTTTTAACGAACTCACTTACCACATCATCGGCATAGTGTTTATAACCTAGAAGATTTTGTCCTCTTAATAGCATTTGTAGTTTTGTTTTTTTTACTTTTTTTCTTATACTTCTTAGTCTTTTCCAAGGATCTTCCTTTAGAAATCTTAAGCAGGCATCAAAGGTTGCACCCCCCCACATTTCTAAGGAGTGATAGCCTACTTCATCCATCTTTTCTGCAATAGGCAGCATATCTTCTGTTTTCATTCTGGTTGCCAGCAGCGATTGGTGTGCGTCTCTAAAAGCAGTTTCTGTAATCTTCAACTTTGGTTTCACCTTGTATATCCCTCCAGTGCAATTTAAAACTCATATAGATTCCTCTAAGTACATGAAATACCAAGAAGACAGTTTAATTGTTTTTTTCTTGACCCTTCCCTTTACAGATCTTTAACTACCCTCATGACCTTTATATTTAGTATTACTGATATGATTATGTAATGATATCAATAATATATAGATAAGTTGCAATAAAAATTTTACTTTTTTGCAATATTACTTTTTTTCTATTAGTAAAATAATAGGAGGGTTATTTTCGTGATTTATATAACTACATTCCATCACTAGATACTTCTTAGACTCCAACTGTCCTACATAATCTAAAATACTGTTCTTTTCTTCTATACCTCCTGGATGTCCATAATATAAAACAAGGGACATCATTCCTCCTTTTTTTAATAATTCTAAGGTTGACTTTATTGCTTGTAGTGTAGTCTCTGGTCTAGTAACAATATTTTTATCACCGCTAGGTAAATAGCCTAAATTAAACATTGCACCATCAATAGCTTCTTTCACATAGTTCCCTATGTTTTCATGACCATCAAGAATTAGTTGGATAGGTTTATTATCGATGAAAACATTATTTTCTCTAAAAATTCGTCTTGTATTTTCTAAAGCCATGACTTGAAGGTCAAAAGCATAAACCTTTCCAGAGTCACCAACTTGCTTATATAAGAAAAGAGTATCATTGCCATTGCCCATCGTACCATCTATAACGGTACCACCTGTAGGAATTTTATTTTTCAATAATTCTTGTACAAAATTGGTTGCTTTTAATATTCCCTGATTACGCATCTTTCACCTCAACAAATCTATTTACTTTTACACCCTTGGTTAAAAAATAAAGGAATATCACAGAAAAAAGTGTTTTCTACATTATATTTTAATAAATGCTCCTGAATATTTTGGGGAGTATCCAGCTGCTTTAACAGCTGTAAGCCTTCCTTTTTCAGAAACTCAAATAAGTCTTTATTCTCAGTGTCTTGTATAACTGCCCAAAAATATCCTTGTTTTTCAATATAGTTTAATGTAGCCCTTAAAATACCATCGCCAAACCTGTTTCCTCTTTCCTGTGGACTTACATAAATTGCTGATATTTCTGCTAAATCTCCATCATAAAACTTTATTTTAGAAAAACCAAAGGGAATCTTGCCATCTAATGCAACGATATATTCCTCTGAATCAGCAGCATCTTCAAATATAAACACATCTTTGTAAATATCAGATAATAATAAAATTTCTTCTTTTAGTGCCTTTCTAATAGTAATCATTTTTTCCCTCCTTTAATGTATTCTACTCATTACTATCTCATAAACAGCTTATTTCCTGTTAAAAAACATGATATTACTCCACTTGTACAATTTCTCAGGCTATATCGAGAGAAAATTAAATATATTAAGGAAAAGCATTTGAAAGTATTGTAACAACCTTCATAATTACACAACTCAAGAATATTATATTTTCTTTAGATATTGAAGTTCTTCAATGTTTAAATACCTCCACTCGCTAAGAGGCAGCTTTCCTAACTTGATCTCCCCCATAGCAACCCGCTTTAAACTAATAACAGGATGTCCAATAGCTTCACACATTTTTCTAACTTGTCTGTTCTTTCCTTCTCTAATTTTAACCTCTATAATACTATTTTGTTGTTCCTCTTTAATAATTTTAAGCTTCGCCGGACTAGTTACATAATCTTCTATCCGTAAACCGTTTTCAAAGGCTTTCTTTTCCTCCTCAGAAGGCTTTCCTTCTACCTTAGCAATGTAGGTTTTTTCAACCTTGAACTTAGGATGGGTTAACTTAAAGGTTAACTCCCCATCATTCGTTAGTAATAGTAATCCTGATGTATTATAGTCTAATCTTCCTACAGGAAAAAGTCGGTAAGGTAATTTTACTAAATCAGTAACTTTCTTTCTATTAAATTGATCTGAAGCAGTGGTAATATACCCTGTAGGTTTATTCAATAAAACATAAATATATTTTTCTTTTATATTCACTATTTTATCTCGTATAGTGATTTCATCTTTTTCAGGGTCTACCTTGTAACCCATTTCAGTGATCACTTCTCCATTGACTTTTACGATGCCTTCTTTTATAAAATCTTCACTTTTTCTTCTTGAGGCTATTCCTGAAGAGGCTAAAAATTTCTGTAGTCGCATTTACTTCACTCCTTTTGCATACTTGAGTGCTTCATTGTATATATCCATGCCCTCTTTTTAGCTTATTATTCTACAAAAACCACTTAAATTCACAGTGCATATCTATAGAACAAAAACTAATTGCAGTCTAGAAGGACTACAATTAGTTTAATAAATAAGACAATTATTTTAGTATTAAGGGTATACTCGGTTTAATGTTCGTGCAAAAGGAATTGTTTGTCTAATATGGTCAATACCACAGATCCATGCAACTGTTCTTTCAAGACCTAAGCCAAACCCTGAATGAGGTACAGAACCATATCTTCTCAGGTCTAAATACCATTCATAAATTTCTAAAGGCAGGTTCTCTTCCTTAATTTTGTGTAAAATCAGATCTAAATCATGAATTCTTTGAGAACCCCCAATAATCTCTCCGTAACCTTCTGGTGCAATTAAGTCTGCCCCTAAAATAACTTCTGGATTATTCTCGTCAGGCTGCATGTAAAAAGCCTTCATTTTTGTTGGAAAGTGTGTGATAAATACAGGTCTATCAAACTGCTCTGCAATATAGGTTTCATGAGGAGCTCCAAAGTCATCTCCCCATTCAAACTCAAAGTCTGCTTTTTTCAACATTTCCACTGCATCCGTATAAGTTATGCGGGGGAATGGTGCTTTAATGTTTTCAAGACTGGTGGTATCTCTACCTAATATTTTTAACTCATATTTTTTATTTTGAAGAACTCTTTGTGCAATATATTCTAGCATTTCCTCCTGAACCTTTAAGTTTCCTTCAAAGTCTACAAAAGCCATCTCTGGTTCTACCATCCAAAACTCATTAAGATGCTTTCTTGTCTTTGATTTTTCTGCTCTAAAGGTAGGTCCGAAACTATATACTTTTCCAAAAGCCATCGCTGCAGCTTCTGCATAAAGCTGTCCTGTTTGAGATAGGTAGGCATTTTCTCCAAAGTAGTCGATTTCAAACAATTCTGTTGTTCCTTCACAGGCAGAAGGGGTAATGATCGGTGGTTCAATTAGTACAAAACCCCGCTCATGGAAAAAGGTTCGAATCGCTAAGTTAATTTCATCACGTATTCTCAAAATAGCATTTTGTTTAGGTGTTCTCATCCAAAGATGTCTATTTTCCATTAAAAAGTCTGTTCCATGCTCTTTTAAAGATATTGGATATCCCTCTAAAGCAATATGAATAGGTTTTACTTCCTTTACCAGCAGTTCATAGCCAGCAGGAGCTCGATCATCTTTTTGTACTACGCCTATTACTTCTATAGAGGATTCTTGGGTTAATTCTTTACATATCTTAAAAACCTCTTCTGCTACTTCATTTTTCACCACTACACCTTGAATAAAAGCGGAGCCATCTCTGATTTGAAGAAAGTGTATTTTTCCACTTGATCGTTTATTGTATAGCCATCCTTTTATTAAAACTTCTTGTCCTTCGTACTTGTTTATCTCTTCTATTGTTGTAAAAGTAGCCACTTTACTACACCTCCAAAAATTCCATATGATGTTTAAAATTAAACCTTCAAGTCGATATCTATACCGATTAATTCTTTGTTTTTCTCCAGGATTGGAGCAATATATTCCTCTAGAAATTCAATTACCTGCTGCGGTGCTCTGCCGATAAAGTTCTTAGGGTTCATGATTTTACCGATTTCATCCTCAGAAAGGTTAAAACCTTCATCCTTTAAGATTCTATCTATAAGGTCATTTTCTTTTCCTTCTATTTTTACTTGCTTAGCAGCCTCCATAGAATGTACCCTAATTTTTTCATGCAGTTCTTGTCGATCTCCTCCATTCTTCACAGCTTCCATAATGATATTTTCTGTTGCCATGAAGGGGAGTTCTTTTTCAATATGTTGTTGAATCATATTTTCATAAACCACTAAACCGTCACTTACATTGATAGCAATTTCTATAATAGCATCTGTCGCCATAAACATCTCTGGTATCGTAATTCTTCTATTGGCTGAATCATCTAAAGTTCTCTCGAACCATTGGGTAGATGTTGTCATAGCAGCATTTTGAACAGCAGCTATCACATATCGGGCTAAGGAAGCAATTCTTTCACTTCGCATAGGATTTCTTTTGTATGCCATAGCAGAGGAGCCTATTTGATCTTTTTCAAAAGGTTCTTCAATTTCCTTAAGGCTTTGTAATAAACGCAAATCGTTAGTCATTTTATGTAAACTTTGAGCAATTCCGCTTAATACCGATAAAACTTCAAAATCTACTTTTCGTGTGTAGGTTTGTCCTGCTACAGGAAAAGTTTTTTGGAACCCCATTTTTTTAGCTATTTTTTGATCTAGTGCCTTAACTTTTTCGTTATCATCATCAAATAGCTTCATAAAGCTAGCCTGTGTTCCTGTTGTTCCCTTAGCACCTCTAAGTTTCATTTTGTTTAGTTGAATTTCTATATTTTCATAATCCATCAATAGATCATGTAACCATAGTGTAGCCCTTTTTCCAACAGTTGTCAACTGGGCTGGCTGAAAGTGTGTAAATCCTAAGGTAGGCAGATCCTTATATTCTTCAGCAAACTTGGAAAGTGTCTGCAGTAGGTTTACTAATTTCTTTCTTATTAACTTAAGTGCCTCTGTCATAACAATAATATCTGTATTGTCACCCACATAAGCACTGGTGGCACCTAAGTGGATAATAGCCTTTGCTTTAGGACATTGCTCCCCATAAGCAAAAACATGAGACATAACATCGTGGCGGGTTTCTTTTTCTCTTTTTCTTGCTACATCATAGTTAATCTGATCTCTATAGGCCTTTAATTCTTCAATTTGTTCGTCAGTTATAGGTAATCCCAGCTCTTGCTCAGCCTCTGCTAATGCAATCCAAAGTTTTCTCCATGTAATAAATTTATTATCTGAAGAGAATAAGTAGCTCATATCCTTACTTGTATATCTTTCAATTAAAGGATTTTGGTATAGTGATGAACTCAATTTTTTTTGCTCCTTTCTTCTAAGCAGTAATGTGACTGCCTCTTGTTTTTTCAGCAAATAAGATATGAGAGGACCTCATATCTTATTTGTTTAAGAAATCATCAATTCGGTTTAATCCTTCTTTAATATTCTCTAATGAAGTTGCATAGGACAATCGCATAAAATTGTCAGCACCAAAAGCGGCACCTGGTACAATAGCTACTTTGGTATTTTCCAACAATACTTCTGCAAAATCTATAGAATTGTTAATTTTATGTCCCTTTATCTCTTTACCAATCCATTTGGAAATATTCATCATTACATAAAAAGCACCTTTAGGAGCAATGCAGGATAAATCTTTGATCTGATTGATTCTATGAATCATATATTTTCTTCGCTCATCGAAGGCTTTTTTCATTTCCTCAATGGTACTTTGGTCTCCTCTTAAACCTTCTATACTGGCATACTGAGCAATTGTATTAGGGTTAGATGTAGCATGACTTTGAATATTCCCCATTACTTTTGCTATCTCAAGTGCTGAAGCTGTATAACCTATTCTCCAACCAGTCATAGCATATGCTTTGGACATACCATTTAATATAATGGTACGCTCTTTTATTTCTTCATTTAAACTGGCAATACTAATGTGTTTTTCGCCATCATAAACTAACTTCTCGTAGATTTCATCTGATACAACAAGAATATTATTTTTCACAGCAATTTCAGCAATATCTTCTAATTCTTCTCTTGTATATACGGAACCTGTGGGGTTAGATGGACTATTTAAGACAATAGCTTTTGTTTTAGGAGTAATGGCAGCAAGTAAGTCACTCTTCTTTAACCTAAATTCATTTTCCTCAGTACATTCTATAAATACAGGGGTAGCATCCGCCATTTTCACTGATTCAGGATAAGTTACCCAGTAGGGAGTAGGAATAATAACTTCATCCCCAGGATTGCAAATCGCTTGAAAAATGTTGTAAAGCGAATGTTTACCTCCATTGGAGACTATGATATTCTCTGGGTTATAGGATAAATCATTGTCTCTTAGAAGCTTCTCACAAATAGCTTTTTTAAGTTCTGGCAATCCAGCAGCGGCAGTATACCCTGTTGGACCATTTTCTATGACTTCGATGGCCGCCCTTTTTATGTTATCTGGAGTTTGAAAGTCCGGCTCTCCTACCCCAAAGCTAATAACATCTATACCTTCAGCCCGCATTTGCTTACTTTTTGCATCAATCGTCAACGTAACTGATGGCGAAATTTTAAGATTCTTTTCAGAAAGTTTAATATTCATTCATTTCCCTCCACAATACTTAAGTATAATTTATTGATGATTTGCATACCTTTTATTTTATCAGATTTTTTTCATTACTGATAGTAAAATTATACAAAATAATTTATAACTTCCAATTCCATGATAGGTAAACTTACCATTAGTCTTTCCCAAAAAAGGTTGTCGGTAAGTTTTAAGCAAAGATGTTTTTTAACTGTTATAAATATCTTTTAAGGTATTTTTAATGATGGTTAAAGAGTCTTGTAAATTCGCTTTATATAATCTTTTAATAGTATTATAGTGTTCTAATCCTTCGTCTGTTATACGGTAATGTCTTATAGATCTTTTGTCTGGTTCCTCCCACCATCCTCTTATGTAATTATTACTCTCCAAATCCCTTAACAGAGGGTACATCATTCCTGGGCTGGGTTCCCACTTATAGTCCATCCTGATTTTTATTTCTTCTATTAGTTCATTACCATAAAAACTCTTATAGGCCAATAGGTGTAAAATATATAATTTAACAAACTGTGTGGTACTTATTTTAGATGGAAACTGCCTATTTCTTTCCCCTTTTGTCGTCATGTCTCAACCCTCACTTTATATTCTTTTTATAAATTTATCTATTTTATCTATAGAAATTTTTTCGCTTCCTAAATCTCCATGGCGTCCTTCTCCCTTTGGTGGACTATGAAAGTCAGATCCTGCTGTAATGCATAGATTGTATTGCTTTGCCACAGATAAAAACCTTTCATGCTCTTTTTTTCCATGTTCTGGGTGATATACTTCTATACCATCCACCTTTTTTTCTAAGATATCCTTCAATATTTTCTCGTTTTTTATAAGACCAGGGTGTGCTATTACAACAAATCCTTGCACTTTTCTTATAATCTCTATCGCTTCAAAGGGAGTAATCTTATACCTTGCTACATAAGCAGGACAACCTTTATTTAAATATCGTTGAAATGTCTCCTGTATATTTTCTGTATAACCCTTTTCTACCAAAATCCTTGCTACATGCGGTCTTCCCACTGCCCCTTCTTTAGCTATGCTTAAAACTTCCTCATAAGTAATCGACAGGCTTAGTGCTTGTAGTTTTCCAACAATTTTAGCTGCCCTGCTTTTTCTTTGTTCTTGAATAAAGCTTAGGGTCTGTAATAGTTCCTCAGACTTATGATTGATGCCATAACCTAAAATGTGCACCTCTTCTCCTAGATATTCCGTGCTAAGTTCTATTCCTCCTAGAAGGATAAAATTTTCTAGTTTATTGGCATAGCTTATCCCTTCATTAATACCCTCTACTGTATCATGATCGGTTATTGCAATACCGCTAAGTCCTTTTGTTATAGCATAATCTATAAGTTGACTTGGAGTATAGACACCGTCTGAAGCTGTAGTGTGGGTATGCATATCTATATATCTCATAATTTTACTCCTTACAAGTAGTGATATTTTTTGTTCCTTCTATAGCATCATTATTGACTAATTTTTAACTGATTAATGCCAAACTATGTAAAAAAGCCTACTCAACAGTAGGCTTTTTATCTCTTTTTTTATCTTGGTTCTACAATTAATTTAATAGCAGTTCTTTCCTCACCATCTATTTCTATGTCAGTGAATGCAGGTATACATATTAAATCAATTCCACTAGGAGCTACAAACCCTCGTGCAATTGCCACTGCTTTTACTGCTTGATTTAGAGCCCCAGCCCCAATAGCTTGGATTTCAGCAGTTCCACGTTCTCTTAGAACTCCTGCTAACGCTCCAGCAACAGAATTTGGTTTTGATTTTGCTGATACTTTTAAAACTTCCATTAATAAAGCCCCCTTTGATATTTTGATGTAATGTATTCTCCTACAAATTAGATTCACCATATAATATTCTACCTTTTTTTTAAAATACCTGCATTTTTCATAAAATTTTGTTAAAATTTATTTTTGTGAATTTGCAAAATAAAAAAAACTGCCTTTAGCAGTTTTTTTATTTTGCAAATTCTATCGCTCTTGTTTCTCGGATTACATGAATCTTAATCTGACCAGGATACTCTAGTTCACTTTCTATACGCTTAGTAATACCTCTAGCCAACACTACGATTTCTTCATCATTATATTGTTCTGGCTTAACCATGATTCTAATTTCTCTTCCAGCTTGTATAGCAAAGGATTTTTCAACCCCGTCATATGCGTTAGCAATTTCTTCAAGCTTTTCAAGTCGTTTAATATAGGATTCCAATGTTTCTCGTCTTGCTCCTGGTCGGGCAGCTGATATAGCATCTGCTGCTGTAATTAATACAGCTTCTATTGTTTCAGGCTCATAATCCCCATGATGGGTAGACATAGCATGAATCACTTCTTTGGATTCCTTATACTTTCTAAGAAGTTCCATCCCTATCTCCACGTGAGTACCTTCGATTTCATGATCTACAGCTTTTCCAATATCATGTAATAGCCCAGCTCTTTTAGCCAGCTTTACATCTACACCTAATTCTGCAGCCATAATTCCTGCAAGATAAGATACTTCAATAGAATGTTTTAATACATTTTGACCATAGCTTGTTCTATATTTTAGTCTTCCCAGTAACTTAATCAGTTCTGGGTGTAAACCATGAACACCAGTATCAAAGGTGGCTTGTTCCCCTTCTTCTTTGATAATATTATCAACTTCTCTTTTAGCTTTTTCAACCATTTCTTCTATTCTAGCTGGATGAATTCTACCATCAACAATTAGTTTCTCCAAGGCTAGTCTAGCAATTTCACGTCGAATAGCATCAAATCCTGATAATATTACAGCTTCAGGCGTATCATCAATAATTAAATCAATGCCTGTTAATGTTTCTAGTGTTCTAATATTTCTACCTTCTCTTCCTATAATTCTTCCCTTCATTTCATCATTCGGTAGCTGAACTACAGTCACAGTGGTTTCAGCTACATGATCTGCAGCACATTTCTGAATAGCATAAGTAATAATTTCTTTAGCTTTTTTCTCAGCGTCTTCTTTTGCCTTTGTTTCTATATCCTTGATCATAATTGCTGCTTCATGCTTAATTTCTTTTTCGATGTCATTTAAAAGAAGCTCTCGTGCTTCTAGAGATGTTAACCCAGATAGTTCTTCTAGTTTTTGAACTTCTTTTGCATATAATTGTTGTATTTCTTGCTCTTGATCTTCTAATTCTTTAAGTTTCTTATTTAGCTTTTCGTCTTTATGTTCTAAAACATCTGACTTTTTATCTAAAGTTTCTTCCTTTTGAATTAGTCTTCTTTCTATTCTTTGCAGCTCGTTACGCCTTTCTCTACTTTCTCGGTCAAATTCATTACGAAGCCTATGAACTTCTTCTTTAGCTTCTAGCAAAATCTCTTTTTTTGATGTTTCAGCATCTTTTTCTGCTTCTTCAACTAATTTTTTTGCTAGTTCTTCAGCACTGTTTATCTTACCCTCCGCAATGTTTTTTCGAACAAAATAGCCGATAAGGCATCCTACTATAGCAGCAACTAAAACTATGAGTATGATTAGACCATTATTAATACGTGGACACCTCCTTTATTAAGTTTTTTAAATCTACTGCGTTTCCATTAATACTTTTTCATTAACATGAATAAAAACTTTTAAATTTTAAAAGTTTAGGTAAAATCATCTAAATATATAATGATTTGATTTTATTGTATATCTTTTTTTATTTTGTGTCAAGTTACATTATTCTTTATAAATTACTAGGCATTTTATATTTTTTCCATTTATTAGTGTATTATACCTGTACACTGCCTTTATAGAATAACAAAATAGAGTTTCAGTGGAAAACTCTATTTTTGCTAAATCCTCTTCTAATCTCCTACTTTACAATATAGATAAGCAAGTTCAAACTTTAATTTTGATATACACGGTCTACGGTTTCACCCCAAAACGTGGGCTGCAAATGTAGCCCTTAGTATATCAAAATTAAGTCCTGATGTTGTTTATAGATAACCAATTTTATACCTTAACAAAATACGCCTTCCTGCGGTTTCAGAAATGAACAATGTTAGCAATTCACTCCAGTCTGCATTTTGTTAAGCTTTGTAGTTGTTTATCTATAACTAGATTTTAAATTTAATAATAATTTTATTGTCTTTAAATTTTGGTATAGATATACCTTCTTATTCTTCATTTACTTCTACTTCCTCAGCTTGATTTTTAATTTTGTTCTCTACTTGAGGTAAATTATAATGTCTTCTAATAGTATTTTCTATTTCTAAATAGATGTCTGGGTTTTCCTGCAAAAATTGCTTAGCATTTTCCCTTCCCTGACCTAATCTATGATCTCCATAGCTATACCATGCACCAGATTTTTTTACGATTTCTAAGTTTGTTGCTACGTCTAAAACATCTCCATGCTTGGAAATACCTTCTCCATACATGATATCAAATTCAGCTTGTCTAAAAGGAGGTGCTACTTTATTTTTCACTACTTTTACTCTTGTTCTATTTCCCATAATATCATTGCCTTGCTTAATCACATCTATTTTTCTTACGTCTAATCGAACAGAGGCATAAAACTTCAGTGCCCTTCCCCCTGGGGTGACTTCAGGATTTCCAAACATGATACCTACTTTTTCTCTTAACTGATTGATAAAGATAGCTGTGGTCCTAGACTTATTCACAGCCCCTGCCAGTTTTCTCAGAGCTTGCGACATCAATCTGGCCTGCAGGCCGACATGACTATCTCCCATCTCCCCTTCTATTTCTGCCTTTGGTACTAATGCAGCTACAGAGTCAATTACAATAACATCTATAGCACCACTTCTTACTAGTGCTTCAGCAATCTCCAGAGCCTGTTCACCAGTATCTGGCTGAGAAACGATTAAGTTATCTGTATCTACACCTAGTTTTCTAGCATAAGCAGGATCAAGGGCATGTTCGGCATCGATAAAGGCTGCGGCACCTCCATTTTTTTGTGCTTCTGCTACAATATGCAAAGAAACCGTGGTCTTACCTGAAGACTCTGGGCCGTAAACTTCTACAATTCTTCCACGAGGAACACCGCCTATACCCAGTGCGATATCCAAATCAATAGAGCCAGTGGAAATACACTCAAGATTTAACTTGGATTCCTCACCTAATGTCATAATAGAGCCTTTACCAAACTGTTTTTCAATCTGGCTAATCGCCATCTCCAATGCTTTTTTCTTCTCCATAATACTCCAGAACCTTGTCTGGCTCACCTACCTTTCTTAATTTCGAACAAATGTTCTTAAGCTATTATAACCTATTCCATTTATTTGGTCAAATAATAATTTTATCCTTTTATCTATAAATAAATACCTTTAAACCATTAAAAGCTCATAAGCTTTTAATAATTTAAAGGTATATTAGGATGCACTGCTATATATTTTTTTGTAGGTAATCCAATCAAGAAGTCAATAAAATACAGACAAAATTTCTCTAATGTTTTAAAACATGACTGTTCAGTCGAATATAATCTACGCCAGAAATGATGGTGAAAATCACCGCTACCCACACCATAATCATGTCAAAAGGAAAATTAATATACTTAAAAGGAAAATTGTCTATTAAAACTACTATAATCGCTATAATCTGTGTAATTGTCTTTAACTTCCCCCACCAACTAGCTGCAATAACCACGCCCTCTGCCGCCGCCACAGCCCTTAAAATACTGATGGTAAATTCCCGAGCAATGATAATAATCACCACTAAAGCAGATAGTTTTCCCATCTGTACTAAAGAGATCAATGCCGCTGATACTAAAAGTTTATCCGCTAGAGGGTCCATGAACTTACCTAAAGTTGTTATTTGATTTTTCTTTCTAGCTACATAACCATCCAGAGCATCTGTTATAGCCGCTATAATAAAGATAAAGGCCGCAATTTCTACACCATAAGGAATTTTATTTAGTAAAAAAATCATGAAAACTGGTATCAAAAATATCCTTAAAATAGTTAACTTATTCGCTAAATTCATCCGCTTTCTCTCCAATCAAATCGTACTCTAGAGCACTTGTTATTTTAACTGGAACAATATCGCCAATCTTTACTGGGGTTTTTGCTTGGAGATATACTACGCCGTCAATTTCTGGTGCATCCCCCTGTGTTCGTCCCAAGTATTCACCATTGCCTTGTAATTCTTCTTCTACTAAAACTTCTAGTATCTTACCAACTTTTTCGTTATTCTTAGATAAAGATATTCTTTGTTGAAGTTCCATAATTTTCTTTTGTCGCTGTTCTTTTACATCCTCCGCTACTTGGTCAGGCAGTTTAGCAGCTGCTGTATCTTCCTCCCTAGAATACGTAAATGCT
The DNA here is from genome assembly GCF_001042715.1 of Clostridium aceticum. Classification (NCBI taxonomy): domain Bacteria; kingdom Bacillati; phylum Bacillota; class Clostridia; order Peptostreptococcales; family Natronincolaceae; genus Andreesenella; species Andreesenella acetica. The sequence goes on from NZ_CP009687.1 coordinate 2,050,978, forward strand.
CCCAAGCGATCAAACTTCATTTCTTCAACAAAGGCTAATAACTCATTAAAATGTTTTTCTTCTTCTCCGGGAAAACCTACAATAAGGGATGTTCTAATAACAATATTCGGTACTTCCTTTCTTAATTTGTTTATTGTTTTTATTAAACTTTCTTTATTGGTCCTGCGGTTCATCTTTTTTAAGATTTCATTGCTACAATGCTGTATGGGCATATCAATATATTTACATATTTTATTATATTTTGCAATAGTTTCTATTAATTTATCTGTAATCATCTCAGGATAACAGTATAAAAGCCTAATCCAATGGATGCCCTTTACCTCATTTAACTGCTGCAACAGCTCAGAAAATTTATAATCACCATACAAATCGATCCCGTATCTTGTGGTATCCTGAGCAATTAAGATAATTTCTTTTACACCAGTTTCTGCTAGCTGTTGTACCTCATTTATAATATTCTCTATTTTTCTGCTTCTATATTTACCTCTCAATTTAGGAATAATACAGTAAGTACAGTAATTATCACAACCGTCTGAAATTTTGACATAGGCACTATGGGTAGGGGTGATTTGATATCTTGGTAGAGATTCATCATAAATACTATCGACATTTCCTATCCGAACAGTTTTATTTCCCTTTATGCCTTCGTTAATAATCTCAATAATTTCGTTATAGTTTCCAGTACCAACAATGGCATCTACTTCAGGTAATTCTTTCATTAATTCCTCTGCATACCTTTCTCCTAGACATCCAGAAATAATCAATAACTTTAATTTATCTTTTTTTAGTTCTCCCATTTCGATAATCTTATTAATAGATTCTTCTTTAGCGGATTCAATAAATCCGCAGGTATTGACAATAATCACATCAGCTTTAAATTTATCATTTGTTAACTTATATCCATATTTATTCAGTAACCCTAGCATAATTTCTGCATCAATAAGGTTTTTAGAACATCCAAGGGACTCTAAGTATATACTTAAATTCATTCTTTTTTCTTCCCTTCTATTTCATTGTAATAGTCTTTTAGTGCCTTTACCGCCTTTTCAATTTTATCATAATTTATACATAAATCATAATCATATTTTGCCATAGAATGTTTATACAAAGGATCATAGTAATTTATAATCAATTCTTTGGCAATCTCTTCATATTTTTTGTTTTGAATATAATCAATATACCGACCTGCCTTCTCCTTACCGATTCTTTTTGTAAGATTATGAATAGACTTTATTAAAAGCTCATCAGAATTTATAGGTTTGTTTACGTAATCATCTATCAATATGTCTATTCTATTATTTATGGTAGTTTCAATCAATACATGCCTTCCGTTGATAATTTGTTCATGTAAATTATTTGGAATAAATACAGTGCCAATTCTTTTACTCTCACTCTCAACCACAAGGAACTTGCTTTCTGCTTCTATAAGAGTATTCACCAATAAAGCTTCAAAGTTTTTTTGTGTCATGTCTTTTTCATCGAAACCTATATTACCAAAAACAGATCCAGTATTTTTTGCCAAAGCTTCTAGGTCTAGTGTAGGAACCTTCTCACTTTCAAGTCTATTTAAAATCTGGGTTTTACCCACACCTGTATATCCATGTAAAACAATGAACTCATGATATTTATGCATATTTTCTAGATAGTCTAATGTAAACTTCCGAAAAGATTTATATCCTCCCTGTAGTTGATACACAGCTACACCTAGATTATTTAAAAAGCTTACAACAGAGCCGCTTCTTAGACCTCCTCTTGCACAAAATACAATCACTGCTTCATTTTTTTTACTGATTTCTGATAGGGTTTCATAAATATTACTCAGCTTAGCAGAAGCAAACTTCACCCCTAAAGCCTTAGCCTCTTCAACAGAATTGTTTTTATAAACACTTCCTACTTCTACTCTCTCTTCATCCGTAAATAATGGGAGATTTATAGCCTCTGGAATACTGCCTTCATGATATTCAAAGGGAGAACGTACGTCAATAAATATCTTTTTTTCTTTATATACTGCATCTTTAACATCAATGGCCTTCAACATACTTATTTTATCACCCACAAATTTAATTTTTTTATCCTTTGTAAAGCTTCCTTTTATAAGCAGAAGTTCTAGCTGGTTCTAACAGTTACTTTCCTGTTGTAAAACCTCTTTGCCTGCTAAGACTTGTCTTGGCTTACTTCCTTCATGGGGCCCTACCATGCCCTTAGCCTCCATTTCATCTATAAGTCTCGCAGCCCTATTATAGCCAATTTTTAATCTTCTTTGCAACATAGAAATAGAAGCTTGTTGACTTTGTATAACAATTTTTAATGCCTCTTCGAATAATTCATCTGAATCTGTATTATCTTGAAGAATATTGTTTTGATCAATTTTTTCAATAATCTCAGCTTCATAACTAGGTCTTTCTACTTGATTCTTTATAAAATTCACAACTTCTTCTACTTCTTTTTCAGAAACAAAGGCTCCTTGTATCCTCATAGGCTTACTAGCACCAATAGGATAAAATAACATATCCCCTTTACCTAATAACTTTTCTGCTCCTCCCATATCTAAAATTGTCCTGGAATCTGTTTGAGAAGCAACTGAAAAGGCAATTCTCGAAGGTATATTTGCTTTAATGACCCCTGTGATCACATCTACAGAAGGCCTTTGTGTAGCTATAATTAAATGTAGCCCTGCAGCCCTAGCCATTTGTGCTAATCTACAGATAGAGTCCTCTACTTCATTAGCAGCTACTAACATTAAGTCTGCTAACTCATCTATAATAATAATAATATAAGGCAATTTATTGTCTTGAAACTTTTTATTATATCCTGCAATATCCTTTACACTATTTTCACTGAAGGTTTTATATCTTTGGGTCATTTCCTGTACTGCCCAATTTAAGGCACTGGTTGCTTTCTTTGCATCTGTTACTACAGGAATTAACAAATGAGGAATACCGTTATAATGATTTAACTCTACAACCTTAGGGTCAATCATTAAAAGTCTCACTTCTTCTGGGGTGGACTTATATAGAATACTTAAGATTAAGGTATTGATACAGACACTTTTACCTGAACCAGTGGCTCCTGCTATAAGCAAGTGGGGCATTTTACCAATATCTGTAATAAAAGGGCTGCCTGAGATATCCTTACCTAAAGCAAAGGGCAAGCTTGATTGTAAAGACTGATAAGACTCGCTATCGATGATCTCTCTCAAGGTAACAATCGTCACATCTTCATTGGGGATTTCTATACCTATTGCCGCCTTTCCAGGAATAGGTGCTTCTATCCTGATGGCAGGTGCCGCTAGGTTCAAGGCGATATCATCACTTAAGTTAACAATTTTGCTAACTTTAACACCTATGCTGGGTTGCAGCTCATACCTAGTAATGGCAGGTCCTTTACTTACCTGTAATACTTTAGCTTGAACACCAAAGTTTTTCAAGGTTTCCTCTAAAGTTTTTGCCTTTGATACGATCTTTCTTTTATCATCTTTGTTAGGTAGATGATTTATTTCATCTAGCAAATCAATACTTGGTATTTCATATTGAATATGTTCGTCAGAAGAGTAAGTTTCCATTTCTAAAATAGGAGGTTCATTTTCCTGCTTTTCTGGCAATGGATTCTCCTGTAGATCTTCCTTGCTTACTACTGTGTAGTCCAGTATTTTTATTTTTTCTTCAACATTACTTTCTACAGCTGTTAACTGGTTTTCTAAAGGATCTTCCTTTTCTTTAAGCTTCCTTTTCTTACTCTGAGGAGTCACTTTAAAGCCATAGATAAGCTGTCCAGCACTGTAGAAAATTTTTCCTACATAATCCTTCAGTTTAATGGTAAACTCCAATAAAGAAATTTTCGTATAAATAATAATGGAGATTAAAGACAAAGTTATAATAATAATATAAGTACCTATTTGTCCAAATAAACTCACCAGCCAATAAGTAATAGCAGTTCCTACAGCACCGCCACCAATGCCTTCTGTCCCTTTAGCAAACATAGTCTTTATAGCTTCATAAAAACTTGCCTCCGTCAACGCTTCTATAAGAGACAGTTCTAAAAGTGTCCTAAATACTAATAAGCATAAAAAGGTCAGTATAAAAAACAACCTTCCCTTTAATTCTTTCCAAAAGGGCTTATTAATAAAAATCAACACACCTAGTAACACCATGACATAAGGAAGAATAAGTGCAATATTAGAAAACAAACCCATTAATAAATATTTAAGCCCTTCCCCTACCTTACCCCCGCTGTTGCTCTGTAACGCTGTTAGAAGAATAAGACCTAATGCGATAGTAAAGATACCATATATTTCATTATTAAATTCCTCCTTTAATGAAATAAAAGCATCTTTGCCTTTTTTTCTTTTTCTACTCAATCGAATCACCTCTCTTAATATGTACAACATGTATTGTAACATAATATCTGTTGTTTTTACTTGATTTTTCGCTCTGTTAAACACTACTGTTGATTTTTGACTAGAGGATTTTTTTCAATACCAACATCTATTTTTAACATAGCTGAATTTTTTAGGGAAATAGGCTTTTGTAGAAGGACATCTATCTATCATTCTACAACATAATTTAGTATACTACAAATTTTATATTTTTTATCATAAATTTCCTCTAAAAACAAAGTAAGTGTTTTCTATAGATTACAATAAAATAAAGTGCTAATATAAAATATTAACACTTTAAACAAGGTGATTAATTTTCTTTTCTCTGTTGAATTAGTTCCTGCAGCTTTTGCATTGCCTTATTTAATCCACCAACCTCATCAATGAGCTTATACTTTACAGCTTCTTCTCCTATGAGGATACTGCCAACATCATTGGCAAGTTCGTCTGTAGAGCTTATTAAACTCATCAAGGTTTCTTTACTAATTCCTGAGGTCCTAATAATAAAATCGGTAATTCTATCCTGCATTTTGGCAAAGTATTTAAAGGTTTGAGGCACGCCAATCACTAGTCCTGTCATCCTAATAGGGTGAATTGTCATAGTAGCTGTAGGAGCAATAAAAGAATAGTCACCTGAAGTAGCAAGAGGAACACCTATACTATGACTTCCACCTAATACTAAAGTAACTTTAGGCTTTGATAAACTATGGAGCAGTTCTGATATTGCTAAACCAGCTTCTACATCTCCCCCTACTGTATTCAATATTACTAATAAGCCTTCTATATTAGGGTTTTCTTCCACTGCAATAAGTTGTGGAATAATATGTTCGTATTTTGTAGCTTTGTTTTGAGGAGGAGCCACTGTATGTCCCTCAATATGTCCTATAATGGTTAAAGTATGGATTTTTTGATCTACTGGATCTGTTGTAGGTATATTTTGAGTACCTAAAGCATTAATATTTGATAGTTCTGGATTTTCTCCATTACCTCCCTCATGTTTTGGAGAGTTTTCTCCTGTATCTTCTGTATTTTTTAATCTTAATCTATATTGACTCATCATAATTCACTCCTAGCTATTTTTTTAACGCTAATACTATTTTTACCTTTTAGCAGACAAGTATTCTTGAATTATGATATGTCTTTATACTTTTATTTATAAGGAGTATTTTTTCTTCTTCTCATCCTCTAGTTCGATGATAATCATATCATTTCCTATTTTTTTTACAGCTTCCCAAGGTATTTCTAACACAGAATTATTTGAAAAAAAATTCAAGAAATTTTTGTCGTCTGGTATTAATAAAGCTACTATTTTTCCTGTTTTTTCATCAATTAGCAAGTCTGATTCAGCAATAACACCTAAGCGGCTTCCATCACATAGGTTAACAATTTCTTTGCCTCCCATTGCACTAAATCGCATAATATCCCTCCCTATTTTACAGTAAATTCGCCTGAAAGCCCACGGTTTCAATCGTGGGATGAAAGGCGTTTCTTTTAATCTTCTTGTTGCAGTTTCAGTTTAAAACTGATACTATAAATATATGGGACAAGATTATAGAAGAACACAAACAACAGTATCTTTAATAAACTATCATTTTGTTTTCTGTCCAAGGTACAGACGTAAAGTTCTAGTTGGAGAAGTTGAAATAAAATTTAAACAGCTTCTCAATGAGATTTGTAAAGACATTGAAATAGAAATTTTGGCAATAGAATGTGATAAAGACCACTGCCATCTTTTTGTCAATGCACTTCCTCATTTAAGTCCAGCAGACATAATGGCAAAAGTGAAAGGAGTGACTTCTCGATTATTAAGGCAGGAATTTAAACATCTGCGACATTTGCCAAGTCTTTGGACAAGAAGCTATTTTGTATCTACCGCAGGAAATGTATCAAGTGAAACTATAAAACGATATGTTGAAGAACAAAAAACAAGGGGGTGAAACAATGCAGATAACAGTAAAATTTAATATTATTTTGACAAAAGAACAAGTACAACTAATAGAATCTATATCAAAAGAATATATCCATACTGTTAATAGCCTTGTTTCATCTACGCTCCAATCAGAAGAAAGAGTAAAGCTATCATCTAAAGATGTTTTTGCAAATATGCCAAGTGCAGTGAAAAATCAATCTATTAGAGATGCCAAAAGTATCTGTACTAAGTACAAGAAAGCTATCAAGGCTAATTCCAAACTGCCTACTGATAAACAAAAAGTAATCAATGTAGCTACCCTTAAAAAACCTGTCTGTATATGGAATAATCAAAATTATTCACTTAAAGACGGTATTCTTAGTTTTCCCGTTATTATAGATGGGAAATCGCAGCGTATTCAAACTAGAACTATCATGACAGACTATCAGCTAAAACAACTAGAAGGTCATTTGGGAGCATTGCGTATAACTAAGAAAAGCAATAAATATATCGCTCAAATAAGTGTTGAAAAAGTATCTCATATAGTTAAAGGTGATGTTGTAATGGGTGTTGACTTAGGCCTAAAAGTTCCTGCTGTAGCTGTAACCGATTCAGGAAAAACGTTTTTTTTTGGAAACGGTAGGCAAAATAAATACGTCAAACGTAAATATAAAGCGAAACGTAAAAAACTTGGAAAAGCCAAGAAGCTTAAAGTCATTAAAAAGCTTGATGATAAAGAACAACGTTGGATGACAGACCAAGACCACAAAGTAAGTAGAGAAATAATTAATTTTGCAGTAAATAATAATGTTTCTGATATTCGGCTTGAAAAATTAACGAATATCAGAAACACGGCAAGAACAAGCCGTAGAAACGAAAAAAATCTACATACATGGTCATTCTATCGTCTAGCTCAATTCATAGAGTATAAGGCACTATTGAAGGGGATAAAGGTTGAATATGTTGATCCTAAATACACTTCTCAAATATGCCCTGAATGTAAGAAACTAAATAAAGCAAGAGATAGAAAATATAAATGCTCCTGTGGTTTTAAAACACATAGGGATAGAGTAGGTGCTATAAATATAATTAATGCACCTGTAGTAGATGGTAAAAGTCTACTAGCCTAGGGTACTATATGTACTGCTCTAGGAGGGGTAATGGCATACCCTAAGCTTGAGGTCATACTCCGATAGCAGAAATGTACTTCGGTTTAATCACTCAAGAATCCCACTGCTTTAGCTGTGGGAGTGTCAACTTGTCTTACTTTAAATATATTCATTATCTACCTATATATTCATTATCATTTATGATAAGATTATTTATGATATTTACTACATAAAAATAAGGCTAGTTATTTAGCCTTATTAAACACAAAATCCTTTTCTACTTTTCCTACAATCGTTGAAGCAACATGTTCTAAGTCAATAACTTCCTTAATTATTTCTTCAACATCCTCCATTTTCACTGTGTCAATTTTTTGGATAATTTCTTTAGGACTGTAGATCTTATTGAGTAACAGTTCAGATTTACCTATAGATGACATCCTGCTACTTGTACTTTCTAACCCTAGAATATAGTTTCCTTTTAATTGTTCCTTTGATTTATTTAGCTCTGAGGAAGTTAGTCCCTTTGTACGCAGCTCCTCTAACTCCTTGTAAATTAATCCACCTACTTCTTCTACCTGATTAGGGCTCATACCGCCATAAATGGTTAGTAACCCTCCGCCTTTGTAGTTTGAAGGGTAAGAATAAATGGAATAAGCCAATCCTTTTTCTTCCCTAATATTTTGGAAGAGTCTAGAACTCATACTTCCTCCTAATATATTGTTGACAACAAGTAAGGGGTATAATTTGTTTTGTCCCATCGGAATTCCTTTAAAACCTAAACAAAGATGTACTTGTTCTATATCCTTTGATCTTGACACATGATTAAAATTATATTGAAGTACTTCATCTTTCTTTACCAATGTCTCTGCTTTTTCCCAATGACCAAATTTTTCTTCTATCACTTTTAATAGACGATCTTCATCGAAGTTACCTGCTATAGATATGACCGCATTATTAGCAGTATAGTACTTTTTCATATAATCAATAATATGACTTCTACCTATAGATTCGAGGGAATCATTGGTTCCTAATATAGGAAAGCCTAAAGAACTATTTTTGAAAATAGACTGATATAATAAATCATGAGCCAAATCTTCTGGAGAATCTTCGTACATACTAATTTCTTCATATACAACACTTTTTTCTTTTTCTATATCCTCTTCATCAATTTTAGAAGAAAATAACATATCTGCTAAAAGATCAATAGCTAAGGCATAGTGAGTATCTAAAACCTTGGTATAATAACAGGTACACTCTTTGCTAGTAAAGGCATTGATTTGTCCTCCTATACCATCAATTACTTCAGCTATTTCTTTAGCAGACTTTGTGGCAGTCCCTTTAAACAGCATATGTTCTATAAAGTGGGAAATCCCATTATTAGCAGCTGTTTCATATCTTGATCCTGTTTCAATCCAAACACCGATTGAAATCGACTTAACAAAGGGTATATGCTCTGTTACTACTCTTAAACCGTTGTCTAGTGTATGTTTTTTATACATTTTATCCTCCTATGTAACTGATTTCTCTTATTCATTATAATGTAGTTTGGTCCTATATGCAACCTAATCCACCAGCACATCACTTACTCTGCCAACCTTAAGACTTTTTTCCTGCAACTGATCTATAAGAGCAGGCAAGGCCTTTGCTGTTTCTGGCATAGGATGCATTAATACAATAGCACCATGATGATTAGGCTTTTCCATTACTCTTTTGACGATAACATCCTTGGTGCTTCCCTGGCGCCAATCAATGGTATCAATAGACCATAGTATAGTTTTATAACCTAGTTCTTGAGCAGTGATTAGCGTATATTCATTATAGGCTCCTGAGGGAGGTGCAAATAAGGAAGGTTTTTGATTACTATATTGCATAATAATTTCTTCCGTCTGTTTTATTTGGTCTTTGTTTTGTTCCAATGTTAGTTTGCTGTAATCAAGATGTTGGTATCCATGACTGCCAATTTCATGGCCTGCCTTAACAATTTCCTCAAACATCTCTGGAAAAGCCTTTACCCATCTTCCAGTAACAAAAAAAGAAATTTTCACTTCTTTTTCTTCTAAAATCTCTAATATTTCTGGTATCACTTCATTACCCCAGTCCACATTACAAGCAATTGCTATATAATTACTATTTTCGTTTCCTCTTTCTATTGGTCTGTTCACCGTGGCATAATTGGTTGTGGTGCTGGTAGCAGTTTTCTTACTATATAGTATTGTTCCTGTGATAATTATTATAAGTACTAATATAATTGCAATAATAATACGAAAAAATTTCTTGCTCAAAATAACAATCATATCTTCCCCCCCTTTTTTTAACAATGGCTTTGATAATATATTATTCTAAAAATCTAGAGTTATTCTATAGAAATAAAATTTCATAAAAAAACATAAACCTTATGGTTTATGCTTTCTTGTTATCCTCTGGCTTTTTATCTTTATTCACGCTAGGTTTCGGTAATAAAGCCTTATGAGATAAATTCACTTTTCCTTGCTGATCAATCTCCATTACTTTTACTTCTAACTCTTGTCCTACTGCAAGAACGTCCTCTACCTTATTTACTCTTTCATGGGCTAAGTTAGAGATATGCACCAGGCCTTCTTTACCAGGTAGAATTTCTACAAATGCACCAAAGTTTGTTATTTTCACAACTTTTCCTTTATAGACTTCTCCTATCTCTGGCTCTTTTACAATATTTTCGATGGTCTTTAATGCCTTTTCTCCAGACTCTCTATTTTCAGAAACAATATAGATGGTACCATCGTTTTCAATATCAATCTTAACACCAGTTTCTTCAATAATCTTATTAATGGTCTTTCCACCAGTACCAATAACATCTCTGATTTTATCTGGATTAATTTTCATAGTAATTATTCTCGGTGCATAAGGTGAAAGTTCTGACTTTGGAGCATCAATAACTTCCTTCATTTTACCCATGATATGCAACCTTCCCACTCTTGCTTGTTCTAGAGCTCTTACCATTACCTCTTGATCCATACCATGAATTTTTATATCCATCTGAATTGCAGTGATTCCCTTCTCAGTACCTGCAACTTTAAAGTCCATGTCTCCTAAAAAGTCTTCCATACCCAAAATATCTGATAGAATGGCTACCTCATCGTTTTCTTTTACTAGTCCCATTGCAATACCTGCTACCATGCTCTTGATTGGAACACCAGCATCTAATAAAGATAAGGTACTACCGCAAACGCTGGCCATAGAAGAAGAACCATTAGAGCCTAAAACTTCTGATACTAATCTTATTGTATAGGGGAATTCCTCCTGAGGTGGAATCATAGGCTCTAAAGCCCTTTCTGCTAAGGCACCATGTCCTATTTCACGTCTTCCAGGTCCTCTTAGGAATCTTACTTCTCCTACACTGTAGGGTGGAAAATTGTAATGATGCATGTATCGTTTAGACTGTTCTTCACCTAAACCATCAAGGATTTGTACTTCTCCTAGTGCACCTAATGTTGCTACATTTAAAACCTGTGTTTCCCCTCTTGTAAATAAAGCAGAACCATGGGTTTTAGGTAGTATACTAATCTCACAGGAAATAGGGCGAATTTCTTCTAATCCTCTGTCATCTGGTCTTCTCTTCTCACGAAGAATCATGCCTCTAAATTCTTCCTTCACAATACTGTCTAGAATCTGTTTTATATCCTTTTGATTCTCTTCGTATTTTTCAGCAAAGTATTCTAATGTATCAGTTTTCACAACTTCAACTTTTTCATTCCGTTCTGTTTTATCAACAGTCTTAATAGCTTCTAGTATTCTGGTTCCTACGTAGGCTCTTACTTCTTTATCTAATTCTGCATCTACTTGAAAAAGAATCACTTCTTGCTTTGGTTTACCTATCTCAGCTGTAATTTCTTCGATAAAAGCTACGATTTTTTTTATTTCTTCATGACCAAAGGCAATGGCATCCAGCATTTGTTTCTCAGTTAATTCATTGGCACCAGCTTCAATCATCATCACAGCATCCTTTGTTCCTGAAACAATTAGATCTAGGTCACTAACTTCCCTCTGTTTACTATTGGGGTTAATCACATATTCTCCTTCTACCATACCTACCCTTACAGAACCGGTTGGGCCATAAAAAGGAATATCTGATATAGAAAGTGCTACTGAAGAACCTATCATCGCCACAACATCTGAAGAATAATCCTGGTCTACTGACAGTACTGTTGCAATTACTTGTACCTCATTCCTGTATCCTTTTGGAAATAAAGGTCTGATGGGCCTGTCTATAAGCCTCGATGTCAACACAGCTTTTTCTGAGGGTCTTCCTTCTCTTTTTATAAAGCCACCAGGAATCTTACCCGCTGCATATAATCTTTCTTCATAGTCTACACTTAATGGAAAAAAATCAATGCCTTCCCTTGGAGCCTGTGAAGCGCAAGCATTTACTAATACTGCTGTGTTTCCATATTTCACCAAGCATGAACCATTAGATAACCGTGCTAATCTTCCAACCTCTACTTCAAAAGTACTGCCGGCTATCTCAGTTTTAAAAGTTTTTATCATTATTGTATGTTTCCTCCTTTCATTATCAACATCATTGATGTTAATCTACTGCATTATTATTATTTCCTTTTATGTATGAATAAATTACTGTTTACTTTATGTTATTTTTTATAAATGTACACTTTTAAAGTTTTGGTACCTTCATCTATAAGTATTATGTAAATTAAACAATAGAGCGGGAAATCCCGCTCTATATTATTTTCTTAAGCCTAATTTTTGGATAAGCTCTCTATACCTTTCTATGTTCATTTCTTTAACATAGTTAAGTAAGTTTCTTCTTTTACCTACCATTTTTAAAAGTCCTCTTCTAGAATGGTGGTCTTTTTTGTGCATCTTAAGATGATCATTTAAGTGATTGATTCTCTCGGTTAATAGTGCGATTTGAACCTCTGGTGAACCTGTATCACTATCATGTGTCTTATACTCCCCAATAATGGATTGTTTTTTATCTTTTTCCATGGTTTTCACCTCCTCATTTTATATCCCCTGATTCTAAGTAACCGTCGGTGAATCAAATTACTGAGAATAGGTTCTTTAACCTTAATCATTTTAGCATATTTAAGTTATATTGTAAATGATTTTTTGCTTCTTTTATATCTTTATTGATTTGTCTCACTAAATCCTCTGGACTATCAAATTTCATTTCATCCCTTAATCTTTTCACAAAATAAATTTCTATATATTCATCATACAAGTTTCCATGAAAATCCATAATAAAGGTTTCAATAGAAGGAGTCTTGCCTTCAAAGGTAGGTTTTATACCTACTGCAGTAGCCCCTTTATAAATTTCTCCTCCAGTCTTAACTAAGGTTGCATAGACCCCTGCCTTTGGGATTAGTTGAAGGATATCAACAAAAATATTAGCAGTAGGAAATCCTAATTTTGTTCCTCTAGCATCTCCATGAATCACCTTACTATAAAGAGAAAAGTATCTGCCTAAAAACAAATTTACTTTTTCTATATCACCATTTTTTAAGTATTGTCTTATATTAGTGCTACTGATCTTTTCGTTTTCCATCATTACAGCATCGATGATACTTACTTCAAATCCATACTTTTCCCCAAGTTTTTTTAGTAACAAAGGATTCCCTTCGGCTTTATAACCAAAACGATAATCAAATCCCACTACTACTTCTTTACAGTTTAACTCCTGTACTAATATCTTTTCTACAAACCCCTCTGGAGAAAGTGCCATTAATTCCTTACTAAATGTATCTAGAACCAATAGCTCAATACCTAAATCCTCAAACACTTTTTTCTTTTGATCTATATTGGTAATATATTGGAGAGTACCTTTATTGGTAATAACAGGCATTGTATGACTCATAAAAGTATAAACACAGGGTTGTAGATTCTTGGTTTGGCACTTCTGCAATAAATGATGAATTAGTTTTTGATGTCCCATATGTACTCCATCGAAGTTCCCTAGAGCTATACCTTTTTCAATTTTTTTATTGACTTCTTGATGATTGTATATTACCTCCATAAGTACGCTCCTTTAAGTGAAGAGTCTAGAAAATTTAACATACTTCTTTTTTTCATGATCTTCTTTTATATTACCAATGCCTATAAAATCATCCTCTACATAAATCCTTACTTCTGTTTCCGTAGGAATAGAATAAAGGTTGTCCTTTATGTATATTCTATTACCATTTAAAGCTGCTTTTTCATAAGAAGCATCAAGATTAATTTTAAGTATATGATCTAAGGGAAAATCAATAGGTTTTAGATAAGCTTCAATTTCTTCCGTTTCATGGAGTTCTTCCAATGTAATAGCAGATTCTATGTCAAAGTTATGGGTAGCTGTACGTAATAAAAAGGACATTACGCCTCCACAGCCCAATACCCTTCCAATATCGTGACATAATGTCCTAATATAGGTTCCTTTGGAACAGACTACATCGAATAAAACTTTATCTTCCACCATACTGATAATATTTATCTGATGTATTTGTACTTTTCTAGCTTCACGGTCTATTTCTATCCCTTGTCTTGCCAATTCGTAAAGTTTCTTACCCTTTACCTTCAATGCTGAATACATGGGGGGTATTTGGTGATATTCTCCCACAAAGCTTAAGATGGCTTTTTTTATTTCATCTTGTGAAACCTTTACTTCCTTTTCTTCTAAGATACTACCATAAGTATCTTGGGTATCGGTTTGTATACCTAATGTTAATTCAGCTCTGTATCGCTTTGTACTGTCCAACAAAAATTGTGAAATTTTCGTTGCTTGTCCAATACAAATTGGCAATACCCCTGCCGCATTAGGGTCTAAAGTTCCCGTATGTCCCACTTTTTTAATTCTTGTTTTTTTTCTTACCCTCGACACTACATCGTGGGAAGTCATTCCTGGAGGTTTTAAAATATTTAAAATACCCTTCAAACCATCACCAACCTAAATCTATTGTTATTTGTTCTTCAAGCTTCTTCCTTACTTCCTCTATTGTACCTTCAATGGCTGCTCCAGAAGCTTTTTTGTGACCACCGCCACCAAATTTTCCTGCTAATAAACTTACATCTACATCCTTTTTAGCCCTAAAACCTACCTTTACTTCTTTGTTTGTGTTTTCCTTTAATAGTATAGCTATTTCAATGCCCTCTATGTCTCTTGCATAATTAATCACGCCGTCGACGTCATTAGAGGAAATATTAAAACTCTTCAACAGTTCGTCTTCTACCGTTATTATTGCTACTTTTCCATCAAAACATATTTCCATATGATTTAATACATGAGCAAGAAGCTTTACACTACTCAAAGGTTTATTTTGATAGAGATGATAAGAAATTTTATGAAGATCTATATGAAATCCCATCAGGTCAGCAACTACTTGGTGAGTATAAGCAGTAGTATTATCATAAACAAAATTGCCTGTATCCGTGGCAATACCCGTATATAAGCAAGTTGCTATATCTTTATCTAATGGTAATTGAAAATCCTTCAGCAGATTGTATACCATTTCACAGGTTGAAGAAGCGTTTGTATCTAAAAGATTGATATCTCCGAATTCAGTGTTGCTTACATGATGATCAATATTGATAATCTTTTTACTTTTATTCAGAATAACCTCACTATAGCCTAAACGCTTTGCGTCTCCACAGTCCAGTATGAAACAAAAATCAAAGATCTGCGGTTGATCTTCTTTATACTCTTCAACCTGTTGATATTCTGGTAAAAATTTGTATTTTCCAGGAAATATATCATTTCTAAAAATACAAACCTCATCGCATAACTTCTTGATAGCTAAGCCCAAAGCAATTAAAGAGCCTAAACTATCTCCATCAGGGGATACATGAGATAAAATGGCAACTTTACTATTTATATTTAATAAAGATAATGGATTATTCCTCATTGATCCCATCATTTTCTTCCTCTTGAATACCTTGTTCTTGACTCACCTTAGAGATTTTATGATACATATCTATTCCCTTTTCAATAGACTCATCTAACTTAAAGAGAATTTCTGGCGTATATCTTGTTTTGATTTTTTTACCAACTTCTCTTCTTACATAACCAGCGGACTTTTGCAAAGCTTTTATTGTCTCTTGTTTTTCTTTTTCAGTACCTAAAACACTTATATACACAGTGCCATATCTTAAATCTCTAGTCACATCTACTGCAATAATACTTGCCATAGATGATATTCTCGGATCCCTTAGTTCATTTCTAATGATATCACTAATATATTTTTTCATTTCTTCGTTTAGTCTGCTTACTCTAGGATATGCCAAGGTATCCTCATCCTTTCTTCTTTATCTTTTAATTTCTTGCATTTGATAAGCTTCGATAATATCTCCTTCTTTTAGATCATTAAAGTTATCGATACCTATACCACATTCATATCCAGTAGCTACTTCTTTTGCATCGTCTTTAAATCTTCTTAATGATCCTATCACACCATCATGAATAACAATACCGTCTCTTACTAATCTTACTTTAGCATTTCTTAAAATTTTACCCTCAATGACATAACAGCCGCCAATTGCACCAATGTTAGGAACTTTAAAGGTTGCTCTGACCTCTGCTTTTCCTAGTTCTACTTCCTTGTATTC
This sequence comes from Clostridium aceticum, assembly GCF_001042715.1. NCBI lineage: Bacteria > Bacillati > Bacillota > Clostridia > Peptostreptococcales > Natronincolaceae > Andreesenella > Andreesenella acetica. The sequence goes on from NZ_CP009687.1 coordinate 2,066,945, forward strand.
AGGATCTAACATACCTTCAATAGCAGCTTCAATATCTTCCAGAGCATTATAAATAATTCTATAGCTTCTTACATCTACCTCTTCCTTCTTCGCTAAGGCTGTTGCACTAGAAGTAGGTCTAACGTTAAAGCCGATAATGATAGCATTAGAAGCTGAAGCCAGCATAACATCAGATTCCGTAATAGCACCTACCCCACCATGGATGGCCTTAATAACCACCTTATCAGTAGATAGTTTTTCAATAGATTGTTTTACTGCCTCTACAGAACCCTGCACATCTGCTTTAATGATAAGGTTTAATTCTTTAATAGTCCCTTGCTGCACCTGACTATACAGAGCATCTAAAGAAATCCTTTGACTCTTCTTCATTTGCTCTTCCTTCACCTTATCTATTCTATTATTAGCAATCTCCTTAGCAGTCTTATCATCTTCTACAACGATCATTTGATCTCCAGCTTCTGGCACTTCCGAAAAACCAGTTATTTCTACAGCAGTAGAAGGTGTCGCCTGTTTTACACGTCTCCCTTTATCATTTACCATAGCTCTTATCCTACCAAAGGTTGTGCCAATAACTACAGAATCTCCCACCTTTAAGGTGCCGTTTTGTACAAGTACTGTAGCCACAGGACCTCTACCTTTATCTAATTCTGCTTCAATAACAGTCCCTATAGCACTACGATTAGGATTTGCCTTTAATTCTTCTATTTCTGCTACTAATAAAATCATTTCTAACAAGGTATCTATATTGGTGCCTTTAAGAGCTGAAACGGGCACACTGATGACATCTCCGCCCCACTCCTCTATAACTACGCCATGATCAGATAACTCTTGTTTTACTCTGTCAGGATTGGCCCCTTCTTTATCCATTTTATTGATAGCAACAATAATCGGTACACCTGCAGCTTTTGCATGGTTGATTGCCTCTACAGTTTGTGGCATTACACCATCATCAGCCGCCACTACTAAAATAGCGATATCTGTCACCTTTGCTCCTCTTGCCCTCATGGTTGTAAAAGCCTCATGACCTGGTGTATCCAAAAGTACAATCTTGTTTCCATCAATCACTACTTCTGAAGCTCCTATATGTTGAGTAATACCCCCTGCTTCCTTCTCCGTTACATGGGTCTCTCTAATAGCATCCAACAGAGAAGTTTTCCCGTGATCAACGTGCCCCATAACAGTTACTACTGGCGGTCTAGACCTCAAATCTTCTTCTTTATCCATTGGGATAAAGAAGTCAGTAGCTTCTTCTACTATCTCCATGTTTTTTTCGATTTCTATTTCGAATTCATCGGCAATTGTTTTAGCTGTTTCAAAGTCAATCTCTTGGTTGATAGAAGCCATAACCCCTATCTTAATCAATTTCCCTATCACTTCATTAGGATTCTTTTTAATTTTTTCTGCAAAATCTTTAACAATAATTTTCTCTTCTATTTGTATCACTTGTTCACCTTTTTCTTCCATAGGATTAGGTTCTTCTTGAGAAGAACTGTTATTTTTTTTGTTTTCACTCTTTTTTATGTTTTTATCTATTTCATTTTTTAATGGACCTTCATTGCTTTTTGTAGCTTCAGGCTCTGGGTAAGCTTCATTTTTTTCATCGTTTTGCTTTTCTTCAGTATTATTTGTACTTCCCTCTGTAAATAACTCTAATAATAGCTTTGCATCTTCATCCTCTATGGTACTCATATGATTTCCAACTTCTACCGATAGTTCCTTCATTCTTTCAATTAATTCTTTACTACTAACATTTAATTGTTTTGCCAATTGATATACCCTTATCTTTGACAAAGTAATCACCCCCTAAATGAAATCTAGTCCTCATGATCTATACAGTTTAAAAGTGTTGTTGCAAATTTTTTGTCCTTAATACCAATAGTAGCTCTAGAAGTTTTGCCAATGCAGTGTCCTAACTCATCCTTTGTACCCATAAACTTTAAAGGTACATGGTAATAACTACATTTGTCAGAAAAGACCTTTTTGGTATTGTCAGAAGCATCTTCAGCAACGATCACTAGGTATAAACTTCTTTTCAACTCCTTCTTACAGGTTTCTTCCCCTGATACAATCTTGCCAGCCCGCATAGCCAACCCTAACAAATTACTAACTTTACTCTTCACTGTCGCTAATCTCCTTAACCAATCTTTCGTAAACTTCTTGGGGGACTTCTGATTGAAATGCACGATTCAGGGCTTTTGATTTTTTTATCTTTTCAAAACAAGGTTTATTATTGCAAATATAAGCACCTCTACCATGAGCTTTTCCTGTAAGATCCACATTGATTTCCCCCTGCTTGTTGCAAACAATCCTAATCAACTCTTTTTTTCCCTTCATTTCATTACAACCTATACATTTTCTTAGTGGAATTTTTCTTACCTTCATAGGTTCACCACCTTTAGTCAGCAGATTTTACTTGACTTTCACTTTTTATATCTATTTTCCAACCAGTTAACTTTGCAGCTAATCTTGCATTTTGACCTTCCTTGCCTATTGCTAAGGATAGTTGATAATCGGGAACTACTACCTTGGCTGTTTTATTTTCAACACTTACCTCTGTAGAAACCACTTTTGCAGGACTTAAAGAACTAGCTATAAATACACTTGGATCTTCACTATACTTAATGATATCAATTTTTTCTCCCCTTAACTCATCTACAATTGCCTGCACTCTGGCTCCCTTTGGCCCAACACAGGCTCCAACTGCATCTACATTAGGATCCTTTGATTCCACAGCTATTTTTGTTCTTGAGCCAGCCTCTCGGGAAATACTTTTAATTTCTACCACACCTTCGTGGATTTCTGGTACCTCTAATTCAAATAATCGCTTAATCAACCCTGGATGGGTTCTAGAAACCATCACCTGAGGCCCCTTGGTGGTTTTCTTAACCTCCACAATATAGGTTTTGATTCTTTCTCCATGTGTATATTGCTCATTAGGTATCTGTTCTGTAGGACTCAAGGTTGCTTCTGTTTTCCCTAGGTTGACATAAACAATACCTTTTGCTACTCTAGCTATGGTGCCAGTGATAATATCCGACTCTCTGTTAATAAATTCTTCATATACCACACCACGTTCTGCTTCCCGAATCCTTTGAACAACCACCTGTTTTGCAGTCTGAGCTGCTATTCTTCCAAAATTTCTAGGGGTTACTTCTCGTTCTATAATGTCCTCTACTTCATAATTTCTATGGATTTCTTTTGCTTCTTCCAAACTGATCTCCAATAGATCATCCTCTACCTCTTCTACAACTCTTTTTTGCGAGTATACATGTACTTCTCCAGTTTCTCTATTGATTTCAACCCTTACATTTTGTGCTGAACCAAAATTTCTTTTATAACTAGAGATGAGTGCTGCCTCGATTGCATCAATTAGTATTTCCTTTGAGATACCCTTATCTTTTTGGATTTGCTCTAGAGCTTCTATAAACTCTGTACTCATTCTTATACCCCCTAAAATTTGATAGCAAGCTTAGTAATCGCAACTTTTTCTCTAGGTATCTCTACTAAACCCATATCTATTGTATTTAATTTAATTGTGTCATTTTCCAAACCTATTAATTCACCTTCTATGATCTTTTTATTATCGATAGCTTCATATAGCTTTACTTCTACATTTTCACCTTGAAACTTTTCAAAATCACTATCTTTTTTAAGTGGTCGATCTAAACCTGGAGAAGAAATCTCTAAAAAATAATTTTCTTCGATAGGATCTAATTCATCTAGTTTTTCGCTCAATTGTTCACTGACCTTTTGACAATCATCCAGTGTGATCCCCTCTGGTTTATCGATATACACTCTCAAATATTTATGGGGTCCTTCTTTTTTAAATTCAATATCAACTAATTCAAAGTTTTCATTTTCTAGAATTGGGGTTACCAATTCTTCTGTTATTTTTTCTACTTTGACTTTCCCCATTTTATAACCTCCCTAATATTTAGTTTTAATTTATACTTGTATATTTTGTAATTTTTTTTATAATTATTCCTCGTTAAGATCATTCTATGTAGTGTTTTCATATTCATTCTGAATAATAGGAAAGAGTGGGCGTCTTCCCACTCTTATAGAATAAACCTATATTGTTACCTTGAGTATACCATAAACTATCTTGTGTTGCAAGTTAGAAGAGCGAAAGTTGGTTTGTTCTAGGTAAATCTTGGATACATCCGTGCTGGATCAAAGCTTCTATAACAGTTTTTGTTACTTTAGTTCGATCTCTTAAGTCCTCCAAAGATAAAAATTCTCCATTTTCTCTAGCCGCCATAATACTCCTAGCTGCATTTTGTCCAACTCCCTGTAGAGACTTCAGTGGAGGAAGCAGCTTTTCACCTGTAATCATGAAGCGATCTGCATCAGACTTATATAAGTCTACCGGCAGCAGTCCTATGCCTCTACAGTACATTTCAAGTACCACCTCTAAGACCGTCAGCAGATTTTTTTCCTTCGCTGTCATAGTATTGCCCATGTTCTCTAATTCTATAATCTTATTTTTTACTGCTTCTTTTCCTTTAACAATTAAATCAGCATCAAAGTCTTCTGCCTTCATAGTAAAGTAGGTGGCATAAAAAGCTTCTGGGAAGTGTACTTTAAAGTAAGCAATTCTAAAGGACATCATAACATAAGCCACTGCATGAGCTTTGGGAAACATGTACTTTATTTTATTACAGGAGTCAATATACCATTTTGGTACATTGTTTTCTTCCATCATCTCTTCATCTTCTGGCCTCAGGCCTTTGCCCTTTCTTACATTCTCCATGATCTTAAAAGAAGCTTTAGCCGGCAGTCCCTTTAAAATTAAGTAATTCATAATATCATCTCTAGTGGAAATAACATCCTTTAGCTCTGCTACATTATTTCTTACGAGATCCTGTGCATTATTTAGCCATACATCCGTTCCATGGGACAGTCCACTGATTCTAAAAAGTTCTGCAAAGGTTTTAGGTTGGGTATCTACCAGCATCTGTCTTACAAATTTTGTTCCAAACTCTGGTATACCCAAGGTTCCTACTTCACATTGATAATCCTTATCCTCTATACCTAAATCTTTGGTGGAAGTAAAGATCCCCATTGTCATTTTGTCGTCTAATGGTATCGTTTGAGCATTTAGTTTCGTAATATCCTCCAACATTTTAATAATGGTAGGAACATCGTGGCCTAGAATATCTAGCTTTAGCAGCCTACCACTAATAGAATGATAATCAAAATGGGTTGTAATCACACCAGCGTTAGAATCATTTGCAGGATATTGTATAGGCGAAAATTCATGAATATCTCTGTTACTGGGAACAATCATAACCCCGCCAGGGTGCTGCCCAGAAGTTCTTTTAACACCAGTACACCCAGCTGTCAAACGATTCACTTCTGCTTGGTTATAACTAACTTGTTTTTCTTCTAGGTACTTTTTTACAAACCCATAGGCAGTTTTATCCGCAATGGTTCCTATGGTTCCTGCTCTAAAAACCTTACCCTCTCCAAAAAGCTCCTCCGTATATTTATGGGCTTCACTTTGATATTCCCCAGCAAAGTTTAAATCTATATCTGGTTCCTTGTCTGCTTCAAAGCCTAAGAAAACTTCAAAGGGTATATCATGTCCATCTTTTATAAGTTGATGCTGGCATTTAGGGCAGGTTTTATCCGGCAAATCTGCACCTGAACCAAAGGAACCATCTGTAATAAACTCTGAAAATTTACATTCAGGACAGACATAGTGGGGTGGTAAAGGGTTTACTTCAGTAATATCACTCATGGTAGCAGCAAAAGAGGAACCTACTGAACCCCTTGAACCTACTAAGTAACCATCCTTCAAAGATTTTGTTACCAGTTTTTGAGCGATAATATACATAACCGCATAACCATTGTTGATAATAGAATTTACTTCTCTATCTAGTCTATCCTTCACTATATTAGGGAGAGGATGACCATAGATTCTTTCAGCTTTTTCGTAGCATAGACGCCTTAGTTCCTCTTCTGATCCCTCGATTTCTGGAGGAAAGGTTCCATCAGGAATAGGAATTAAAGGGTCTATTTTCTCGTTCAGCTGATTAGGATAATCTATCACGATTTCTCTAGCTTTATCTTCTCCTAAATAAAGAAATTCCTTTAACATCTCCTCTGTAGTTCTTAAATATAAAGGGGCTTGGTTGTCTGCGTCATTAAATCCTTGTCCTGTCATCAGTATTTTTCTATAATAGGCGTCTTGTTGATGCAAAAAATGCACATCTCCAGTAGCCACAACAGGTATACTGAATCGATCCCCCAAAGCAACAATTTTCTGATTGATGGTTTTTATCTCTTCTAGTCCATTGAGGATACCTTTTTCTATAAGAAAACCATTGTTTCCTAAGGGCTGAACCTCTAAATAGTCGTAGTACTTAGCAATTTTTTCTACTTCTTCAGTAGCAGCATTATTTAACAGTGCTTGAAAGAGTTCCCCTGCTTCACAGGCAGATCCTATGATGAGTCCCTCTCTATATTTATTTAGCAAACTTTTAGGTATTCTAGGTTTTTTATAGAAATAATGTAAGTGGGACTCACTAACAAGATGATATAGATTTTTTAACCCCACTTGATTCTGTGCCAATACCATAATGTGATAGGTGTTTAATTTTGATATATCTACTTTTTTACCTAAATGTTGATTAATCTCCTGTAAAGTAGCTATACTTTTATCCTGCATCATTTCTATAAATTTAATAAAAACCTTTGCTGTAGCTTCAGCATCCTCTACTGCTCTATGGTGATTCTCCAATGGAATCCCCAACTCTTTTGCAACAACATTTAATTTATGCCTCTTTAACTGGGTCAATAGTACTCTAGATAACTTCAACGTATCTACTACTGGACTACTTAAATCACAGCCTAGCTTTTTTGCATTTACTCTAATAAAACCCATATCGAAGTCAGCATTATGTGCAACTAGACAACTGCCTCCTACAAAGTTTAGAAAACTGGGTAATACTTCTTCAATGCTAGGCGCCTCCTGAACCATCTCATTGGTAATTCCTGTTAACTCTATAATTTTTTGAGGTATGGTGGCTTGTGGATTAACCAGTGTAGAAAATCGATCTACAATCTGCTTATTTTTTATTTTCACTGCCCCGATTTCAGTAATTCTATCATTTTTATTAGATAATCCAGTGGTTTCAATGTCAAAAACAATGTATTCATCTTCCAATGAATATATTTCTTCATCTATATTCACTAATTTGTCCTCATCATTTACAAGATAACCTTCCATACCATAAATCACTTTTATTCCATGCTCTCTTGATGCCTCCATTGCCTCAGGAAAAGCTTGTACTACCCCATGGTCGGTTATAGCAATAGCCGGATGACCCCATTTTGCCGCTGTCTTTATTAGCTGAGTTGTGTTACTGACACCATCCATAGAAGACATTTGGGTATGTAGATGTAATTCGATTCTTTTTTTCTCAGCTAAGTCTTTTTTCTCCTCTTTTGTTACAGATACTACATCTGTAGCCATAATTACATTTTCCCTTACATACTTATCATAGAAAAGTTCACCTTTTACTCTAATGTATTGACCTTTCTTTAAGGTTTCCTTCATGCTAGGGGACTGATTTTTCCCTTCAAAAACCTTAACTGTAATAGAGCTGCTATAGTCAGTGATATGAAAAGTAACTAAGGTTTTACCACTATTCAATAGTCTATCCTCAATATGAAAAACTTCTCCTTCTACTACTACCACTTCCAAGTCATTTCCTAAGTCACTTAACTTGATGACATTACCAGAAAAGTTTTTTCCTAAAAGAATAGAAGAAGGTCGGCTAGAAACTTTTTCGTTAGGTTTCTGTTGACTCTTTTCTTGAAGAGAAACTTCTTTTTTCATTTTGTCTAGCAAAAGAACATTTTCTTTTGCTTTTTGATCTTCGTAAATGGATAAATCAAAATCCTTTTCAGCATGAGAAAAAATTACACATTTTATAGATGTATCAAACTGTTTTTTAAAATAATCCTGTATTTTTTTTTCTATATTACGTTCCTTCGCCTTCTGGGTAAGAAAAGTTTCTGGTATTTTAATAGAGAATATATCGTCTTTTATTTCCCAGGTCAATTGTCCTTCGACTGCCTTGATAGAGGGAATCTCTTTTTTGAGAAGAAACAAAAGATTTTTCCAGTTTAAGTTTATTAACTCCTCTAAAGACTGAAATTGAACATGATAGTTTACATGAATCTCCACATCTTTTATATCTGCAATATTTTTCTTTAACTGTTTTGTTAAAAAGTATAATTCTTCTTGATGAATAATTTCAGAAGCTTTTAAGTTTATAGCTAATTTCTTGCTTTTTTTATAAAACTTCAGTCCTGCTAGAAATGTTTTTTCTATTGAAGCTATTGGTTTGATCCCAAAAGCATTAGCAAAGTCATAAAAATTTATTTGTTTTAAAGGATCCATTTGGTTCCCCCTTATTCTAATTTAACCAGTATTTCAATATATCCTTATACATCTTTAGCCTCCAAACCATTCCCTTGGTGAGGCCTAGCTTTTCCTCTTTCATTACATGACTTATATCCTTTAACATCACCTGTTTTGTTGTAATACAGTTTTCTTTAATATACTTAGAAAGGGCTACTTCAAGACTATAGCCACTCATATTTAAATTAAGAATATCTCTTGCTAAATGTCGCTTAAAAGCCCTCTGCCCCGATAGATTGGGAGCAATCTTTTGTGCTAGATTGGTGATGGTCCTCCCGGACTCAAATATACCTACCGTCATCTCTATATTTTCTTGAAGCAGTGGCAGGATCAAATCTTCTATATGCTCCTCAGTTAAGCCTACTAAGTCAGCATCTAAGAAGAGTATGATCTCACCATCGCAACCTTCAAGTCCCCGCTTTATTGCTTCAGCCTTTCCTCTATTTTCAGGTAATTGTATTACAGTTGTATTATTGTATTCAGTAGCAATTAAAGCAGTATGATCCCTTGATCCATCATCTATCACAATAACATTTGTAATCATTGAGGATTTACTTAAAGGTTCTAATACATTTTTTATCCTCATTTCTTCATTATAGGCAGGAACAATAGCAGACACCTTCATAAAGATACTCCTTTGCTACATATTTTCTATTTCTTCCATGAGGGTTTGTATAATTTCTTTCTCTGGAACTTTTTTTATAATTTTACCCTTTTTAAATAGTAGTCCTGATTCACTTCCACCAGCAATCCCAATATCGGCATCTCTAGCTTCTCCTGGACCATTTACAGCACAACCCATGATGGCTACCTTTAGTGGTTTTTTGAGATGGCTTATTTTTTTTTCTATTTCATTTGCTAGATCAATTAAATTAATTTGACATCTGCCACAGGTAGGACAAGATATCATGGTAATTTCATTTTTTATTAGTCCTAGTGATTTTAATATTTCCTTACCTACTTTAATCTCTTCAACCGGATCTCCTGTTAGTGAAACACGAATCGTATCTCCTATCCCCATCAACAGCAATGCTCCAATTCCAATAGATGATTTTACGGTTCCTCCCCATATTGTACCAGCTTCAGTGATACCTAAATGCAATGGGTAATCCACCGCCTCAGCCATTTTTTTATAAGCATCTACTGTTAGATGTACATCACTGGCCTTTAAAGATATCACGATATTATAAAAATTCATCTCTTCAAGAATAGCTATATGAGCTAAAGCACTTTCTACCATTGCCTCCGCTGTAGGATGTCCATACTTCTGTAAAAGATTTTTTTCCAAAGACCCGGCATTTACACCTATTCTAATTTTAACGTTTCTCTCCTTAGCAAGTTTCACTACTTCCTTTACCCGACTTTTATCTCCTATATTGCCAGGATTTAATCTCAATCCATCGATTCCCTGCTTTAAAGATTCTAAAGCCAGACGATAATCAAAGTGGATGTCTGCTACAATAGGGATAGAGGTTTGCACCTTAATGTCTTTTAATGCTTCTGCTGCCTGCATATTTGGAACAGCAACTCTAACAATATCACAACCTGCCTCTTCTAGCCTATGAATTTGTTTTACAGTGGAGGTAATATCCCTTGTATCTGTTGTTGTCATAGATTGAAGAGATATGGGATGATTAGCACCAATAAAAATATTGCCACATGTAATTTCCTTTGTACTTCTTCTCAAATCTTACCACCTCGGTTAAATTATATGACTGGATTTCTAGAATTTTTCAGGCTATACATCTGCTTAACTACTAAAAAAGGTTAATATATCTTTATAGGTAATAATTATCATCAATAACATCAATAATGCTAAGCCCACCATGTGAACAAAGGCTTCCTTATCTGGATCAACTGGTTTACCTCTAAAAAGTTCAAATATGAGAAATAAAATTCTGCTTCCATCCAAAGCGGGAATAGGCAGTAGGTTGATGATCCCCAGGTTAATGCTTATTAGTGCTGCTAGATACAAAACATTATAGAAGCCATCTCTGCTGGCTTGACCCACTAAGCTTATAATGCCTACAGGTCCAACTACTTCTGCTGATGTAGCCTGCCTTCTAAACAATCGTCCAAAAAAAGCTAGCATTTCTGTAAAAATCATCTTTGTTTGTTCATAACTGCCTCTCAATGCTAAGGTTACAGATTTTTCCGTAACTGGTACTATGCCAATCATAAATCTATCGGTGCTTTCATCTGCTTCTGGTTTTACCATCTTTTGAATTTTCTCATTACCCCTCATTAGTTCAACCTCTAGTGTTTCACCTTGGGAAATGTTTATTTCCTCCACCAAATGATCCCAGTCTCTTATAGCTACATTGTTAACGGATAGAATTTTATCGTTTTCGTGAATTCCTGCCATTGCTGCAGGAGAATTTTCCATGACTTGTTGTATTCTAGTGGTAGGTGTCCCCATCACATTGTAGAAAATAATAGCAAATAAAAGAATCGATAGAATAAAATTCATGAAAGGGCCTGCAAAAATTACTGCAATCCTTTCTCCCACGGTTTTTTTGCTAAAGCTCCTTGAATCATTAGAAACCTCGTCTTCTCCCTCCATCTTCACATACCCACCTATAGGTAAAATTCTTATAGAGTAATCGGTTTCTCCTCGCTTATACCTTAAGAGTCTAGGCCCCATACCTATGGCAAACTCGTGGACTTTAATACCTACCATTTTAGCAACACTAAAATGTCCCAACTCATGAATAAAGACCAATAAACCAAATACAAAAATCGCCGTTAGTGCTGTTTTCAACATTAAACACCTTCCTATCTTAATTCATTGACAATCCAACTTCTCACCCACTGTTCTAACATTTGTAGTTCTTCAGTGGTACTATAAGGGAAGGATTGATGCACCTCCATAATTCTTGTTATGTATTCTGCTATGTCGTAAAAACCTATTCTATTTTTTAAATAATAATCCACCAATATTTCATTAGCAGCGTTCAAAACACAAGGCATTGTACCGCCTATTTCTATCGCCTTATAGGCTAAAGCCAGACAAGGAAATCTTTTTACATCTGGTTCTGTAAAAGTTAATTGATTGACCTTCTTAAAGTCTAGCCTTCTTACTTCTCCTTTTATTCTCTCTGGATAAGAAAGCGCATACTGAATAGGTAATTTCATATCCGGTATTCCTAATTGTGCAAGAATAGAGAAGTCTTTTAGTTCTACCATAGAGTGGATAATGCTCTGTGGATGTATCGTTACTTCTATTTTATCCACATCTACATGAAATAACCATTTCGCTTCTATAACCTCTAGTCCTTTATTCATTAGCGTTGCAGAATCAATGGAAATTTTTTTTCCCATATCCCAATTAGGATGCTTTAGTGCTTCCTTAAAGGTAGCACTTTGAATTTCTTCATAAGACCATTCTCTAAAAGGTCCTCCTGAAGCCGTTAGTATAATCTTGGAAATATCAGTGATTTTTTCCCCATTTAGACATTGAAATATAGCAGAGTGTTCACTATCTACCGGAAGAATCTTTACATTATTTTTAAGACATTCCTTCATCACCAGCTCTCCAGCCGCTACTAGTGTTTCTTTATTTGCCAATGCAACTGTTTTCTTGCTTCTAATAGCCTCTAGAGTCGGTAGTAAGCCTATACTACCCACCACTGCATTCAATACCAAGTCAGCTTTGTCATGGGTAGCAACTTCAATTAATCCTTCTATCCCAGAGCAAATTTTTATATTTGCCGAAATTCTAGAGGCTAGTATTTGTGCTTTTTCTTCATCAAAAACAGCAACCAGCTTCGGTTGAAATTTTTGAATCTGCATTTCAAGTTCATCTATATTCTGCATCACAGCTAATCCTACTACCTTAAACTTTTCTGGATGTTCTTCAATAATTTCTAATGTCTGTTTTCCAATAGATCCTGTAGATCCTAAAATACTAAGTTTTTTTGTCATCCCTTCACCTCATACTCAATAAAATAAGCATTGCTTTAAGGCTATGCTTATTTAAGATTGCTATTTTATATAGATATACTCCTGTAAATTTTATTAAATTTTATTAAACCAAGGATTATATTTACAGTTCCTCCTATGATTTTTAACCAAAGAGAAAAATAAATATCCTGAATACTAAAAAACAAGTCTACAAGTGTATACCTATAAGTAAAATGAAAAAGTAATAAACCGTAGGAGCAGTAAATATAATACTATCAAATCGATCTAAAACCCCACCATGACCTGGTATTAGGTTGCCAAAGTCCTTAACCCCTGTATATCTTTTAATCTGAGAAGCAGTTAAATCTCCCATTTGAGAAATAATGCTTCCAATCATCCCTAGAAAAATAATCATTACGATATATTCTATGAAAAATACATAGGCAAATATACCACATGAAAGCATACTTCCCAAAGTCCCGGCGATGGCTCCTTCAACTGTTTTCTTGGGACTGATTCTAGGGCATAGTTTTCTTTTGCCGAAAAAATATCCTCCAAAGTATGCAAATGTATCGGTGGACCAAGCAATAATAAATATTAGCCAAATAATATTGCTGTTTCTAAGATTGCTTGTTAGAATAATATGTCCTAAAAGGAATACAATATAAGTAACCCCATAAAAAGATAAACCAGCATCAACAATAGTATATTTTTGACTATGCAATAACAATATACTGAATAAGAGAATGGCTATAAAAACAAAAAAAAGTAAATAGTTCATATCTATAGCAAAATAAAAAGCAGTTAGCAAAAGAATTGTTAACCCATAGCCTATATATTTCATAGGCCGATAGCTTTTAATGGTCATGGCATGATAAAATTCATTTAATCCTATCAATGATATCAACATGGTGGCTAAATATAAAAGAAGTCCTCCCTGTAGGACAATAAAAACTAGTACGGGAATCCCTACAAAACCACTGATTATTCTCTTCAACATGAAATCACCCCTTTTAAGCTCCACCATATCGTCTTTGCCTGTTTTTGAAGTCCTCAATGGCTTCTAATAAGTGAGCCCCCGTAAAGTCTGGCCAATATACATCTGAAAACCACAGCTCCGTATAAGCAACCTGCCATAAAAGAAAGTTGCTCAATCTATATTCACCACTTGTCCTAATTAATAAATCTGGATCTGGACAATCCCCTGTGTCTAAATGTATTTTTATTAGATTTTCATCTATATCTTTCATCTCTAACGCTTCACTTAATAACTTTTCAGCTATATTTTTGACACACCTAACCATTTCATCACGGCTTCCGTAGTTTAATGCAATATTAACACATAAGCCCTCATTATTTTTTGTTAGTTCCTTCGCCCTATCGATTTCAGCACTTACTGCCTTTGGAAACTTTGTAAGATCTCCAATTGTATTAATTTTTACATTGTTTTTATGTAATTCACTTACTTCCTTTTTTAAGTACTCTATCAATAATTTCATTAAAGCCGATACCTCGTCTGTAGATCTTTTCCAATTTTCTGTTGAAAAGGCGTATAAAGTTAAGTATTTTACACCTATATTCGATGCTGTTTTGATCACTTCTCTTATGGCGTTTACACCTGCACGATGCCCTAGCGTTCTTGGAAGGTTTCGTTTTTTAGCCCATCTTCCATTTCCATCCATAATAATACCAACATGTTGAGGGACTTTTTCTTGATGATTATAAAATATTTTTGCATCTTTATCTTCAATGATGTCACTTGTTTTGTTCATTTACTCACCTCAAGTATTTTTAAACCCCCAAAAGGGGGCCTAAAAGTAGGATATGATAAGCTCTATTTCAGCGTCTGACAGTTTTCTTGACCGTATAACTCTAGCACGGCCTTCTTGATTCTGGACTTTGAAAATACTTTCTTTCACAAGAACTTCAAAAGATTTAGATTCCAGTAGAAACATAGCTTCTTCAAGCTTATAGCCTAGAACATCTGGTAGTATATTCAATCTTATACCTCCAAAATTTCTTTTTCTTTTGCTTCTGCTAATTCATCAATCTTCTTTATAAATTTATCAGTAATTTTTTGCACCTCATCTTGAGCTGCCTTTAAATCATCCTCTGTAAGTTCTCCATCTTTTTGCATTTTTTTCAAATCATCATTTGCATTTCTGCGTTCATTCCTGATAGCCACTTTGCTGTCTTCAGCTGTCTTTTTAACAATCTTTGTTAGGTCTTTTCTTCTGTCCTCTGTAAGTTGTGGGATATTTAATCTTATCACTTTACCATCGTTAGAAGGGTTAATACCTAAATCCGACTGTTGTATGGCTTTTTCAATGGTAGCCATAACAGATGGATCATAAGGCTGAATCGTAATTAATCTTGGCTCTGGAGCAGCCACAGATGCAATTTGTTTAATAGGGGTAACAGTTCCATAGTAATCAATACTCAATCTGTCCAACATGGATGGGTTTGCTCTGCCAGCTCTTATGGCATTTAAGTCTTCTTTTAAAACTCTGAGGGTTTTGTTCATCTTTTCCTCTAAATTTTTATGTGCTTCTAAGTTCATGTTTTCTCCTCCCTTATAAAAAAATTATTAAATTTCACCATGTATGTAGGTACCTATTTTTTCTCCATGGATTACCTTTATAATGTTTTCTGGTTCATCTAAACTAAACACCTTAATAGGTATTTTGTTATCCATACACAAGGAAGTTGCTGTAGAATCCATCACCTTTAATTCCAACTTTAAAACGTCTAAGTAAGTTAATTCTTCGAATTTTTTAGCATCTGGGTTGATATGTGGATCTTTATCATATACAGCATCTACTTTTTTAGCTAATAAAATAATATCTGCTTCGATCTCTGCTGCCCTTAGGGCTGCTGTAGTGTCTGTAGAAAAGTAAGGATTACCTGTGCCAGCTGCAAAAATCACTGCTCTATTCTTTTCTAGGTGTCTAACAGCTCTTCTTCTGATATAGGGTTCTGCAATTTGACGCATTTCAATGGCTGTTTGTACTCTTGTAACAATATCAATATTCTCTAAAGCATCCTGCAGTGCTAAAGAATTAATGACGGTAGCCATCATACCCATATAGTCAGCGGTTGTTCGATCCATACCTTCGCCGCTTCTTCCTCTCCAAAAGTTTCCTCCTCCAACTACAATCGCAACTTGTACACCTTGTTCTGATATAGCTTTAATTTGCAAAGCTATTTTATTGATGGTTTCTGTATCTAGCCCAAAACCTTTTTCTCCTGCTAATGCTTCTCCGCTAAGTTTTAATAGAACCCTTTTGTATAGAGGTGTCCTCATATAGCAGCCTCCAATCTAATTATTTCTACAATGAATAAAAAAATCCTCTATTTTATCTATAGTTTTCACTAAAAATCTTTATTTAACACAAAAAATACCTGAATCTATGGAAAATATTTATTTTAAAAGAGAACACAAAAGTGTTCTCCCCATCAAACTATTGACCCATTTGTTTTGCTACTTCTTCTGCAAAGTTTTCTTCTTTTTTCTCTAAACCTTCTCCAACTTCAAATCTCACAAATCTTCTAATGCTTAAGTTTTCCCCAATTTTAGAGATTTTTTCTGTTAATAGGCCTCCAACAGTGATGTCTGGGTTCTTTACAAAGGGTTGTTCTAATAAACAAACTTCCTTATAGTACTTCTCAATTCTACCCTCTACCATCTTGTCTACGATTTTTTCAGGCTTGCCTTCGTTTAAGGCTTGTTTTCTTAAGATTTCTTTTTCTTTTTCAATTTCATCCTGAGGTACTTCTTCTTTGCTAACATACAAAGGATTAGATGCTGCAATCTGCATAGCTACATCCTTAACAAACTCTTTAAACTCTTGATTTTTAGCAACAAAATCTGTTTCAGAGTTTACTTCTACTAATACGCCAATTCTGCCACCATGTATGTAAGATTCTACTAAACCTTCTGCCGCTATTCTTCCTGCTTTTTTAGCAACAGCAGCAAGTCCTTTTTCCCTTAAAATTTCTACAGCCTTGTCCATATTTCCTGCTGCATCTGTTAGAGCCTTTTTGCAATCCATCATACCAGCTCCAGTTTTTTCTCTCAATTCTTTTACCATTGCTGCGGTAATATTCATTAATAACGCCTCCCTATAATATTTTTAAAGGTAAGGACGTAAGGGAATATTCCCTAAGCCCTTACCTTCTCATTGTTAGTATTAACTATTCTTCGATTTGGAATCCTTGTCTTCCTTCTAAAACAGCATTTGCTATAGTAGCAGTAAGTAGCTTTACAGCTCTAATTGCATCATCATTACCTGGAATCACATAATCAACATCATCAGGGTCACAATTAGTATCTACAATTGATACTACAGGTATACCTAATGTATGAGCTTCTTTGATAGCGATTCTTTCTTTTCTTGGATCTACAATAAAAAGCGCACTAGGCATTTCTTTCATATCTTTGATACCGCCTAAGAACTTCTCTAGTTTCTCCATTTCAGCTCTAAGTTTGATAACTTCTTTTTTAGGTAACACATTAAATGTACCATCTTGCTCCATAGTTTCCAATTGACGAAGACGATCAATACGATTTTTAATAGTATTGTAATTTGTTAACATACCACCTAACCATCTTTGGTTAACATAGTACATACCACATCTTTTTGCCTCTTCCTCGATAGCTTCTTGTGCTTGTTTTTTTGTTCCTACAAAAAGAATGGTTTTTCCTTCTGAAGCTATTTCTTTTACAATGTCATAACACTCTTCTACTTTTTTTACAGTTTTTTGAAGATCTATGATATAGATTCCATTTCTCTCTGTAAAAATATACTCCGCCATTTTAGGGTTCCATCTTCTAGTTTGATGGCCAAAATGCACACCTGCTTCTAACAATTGTTTCATTGAAATTACTGACATTTTACTACCTCCTTTAGTTTTTCCTCCATCTTAATCATCTCAACCCAGAACCACTTAAGGCACTACTGGATTGATTAAAAGATGTGTGTTTTATCACCTTTTGTATTCTAACATAATGAAAAACATTTATCAACCTAAATTTTTAAAATTTATTATATTATTGTCAACAAATGCATTTTTTATTAATAAAATCATAATTATCTTAATTTGTGCAATTATTTAGTGTAGCAATGAAAATTTAATATATATCTTTATTCAGTTTTCTCTAAAGTAAATTAAAGATTGGCAAAATTCAGTAATTGATTCGACTTTCTTATATTCTAGTATTGATATACCCTTTGAGTAACATTAGCTTCCTCTATCATATTTATTGTGGATTCAGTTGACGTTTCATTAGCTTCATTGGTTTCACCATGTTGATTTTTTTTAGTTTGGCTTTTTTCAGAAATTCTCTCGTTGCTTGTAGCCTTAATAAAAGCTTCGTTGTTTTGGTTTTCTAAACTATGTATAGGTTGGGTAATAAATACCATATTCATTATAGCTGTTATAATCATTCCTATTCCTATTCCTATCACTAAACTTTGAATAGAAAAATATTTCAATAAGTTCACCTCATTTTACTAATTTTATAACCATTTCAACTTCTCGAATACTTTTGTTTAATATTTTAGCAGTTTCCTCAAGATTGTTGTTTTCTTTGTATACGTCAATAATATCTTTGTTTTTTTCAACAAATTTATTATAGTTTAGGCTATGATTGAAACCCTCCTGCTGAGGATCTTCCTGAAAAGGTTCACTATGACTTTTTTCACTCTTTTCCCTACATTCAGACATACTTGCTATATATTTCTTTAATGTGCTTACTTCATTTGTAAGAACATGTATTTCCTCCCTCAATTTCCCTTGGCCTTCCTCCAGTAAAACCTTGAGCTTTTTTAAATCTCTTTCACTTAAAGAAAGTGAGGGAAGAACCTCTTTAGAATAAGTGTTGTTTTTTTGTCTTAATAAGATACATAAAGCTACAATAATAACAATGATACCCGTTATAATAATAATCGTATTATAATTCATGATGCACTCCTTAAATTCAAATAAAAACATCTAATTTCTGGCCCGTCTCTTTAGGACCTATTGTTTTATCACTTTGCTCCGTTGCTTTTTTTAATGATTTTTTAGATGTTTTTCTTTTATCTTCCTTATTTTGTGAATGTTGTTTTTGATCCTTAGCAATTTTTTTTCCTTCTGTATGCTCACTATGTTTTACCTTATTTTTATTTTGTTCTATTTGATGTTTTTCGGTGTTTTGCAAAAAAGCATTTGTATCTTTTATTTTATTAAAGTCATTTTGTTTTTCTTTAGATTCCATCAAGGTATTGTTGAGGGTCAAATGATAATCAATGGGTTTAATAGACACATTCTCACCACCTATTGTTCATGGGGGCCAATAGCAATTTCCCCTTCTTTTACATACAAAGTACACATAGATAATTCATCATAGATATGTCTTGCTGCGTTTAATATACTGACCCTCACACCAGGATAAATTTTCATAGAAGCATGTACTTTTCCTCTCGATAAATCTTGTCCTCTTAGCTCAAAAGCCTTCAATTGATTAGTGATAGACTCATGTTTTTCTTTTAGATGCTCATAGGTTTTTACTGATTTAACTAAAATTTCTTTTTTACTATCTTCCAAGGTTGAACTTTGCTCTATTTTCTTTAAGAGTGCAATTGTTTTTCTTAAGTTTGCTAGGTTTTTTTCGATTTCACTGGCTTCTAACTTCATTGTTTCATAGTTTGATTTTTCGTCTGGGTCTATACCTACTTCAATTTTCGTATTGGTTCCCATATGAGAACCTATTACCTTTGCCCTTATTTCTTCTCCAGCCCTCACTTGTCCTCCGACGATTAATCCTCGTTTTCCAATAACAGTAATATTTTTCTTTGCTATGACATCACTATGAAGTATACAATCTGACTCAATATTTGCTAAACTCTTAATCTTCGTATTTTCAATGTACTTAGCTACTAAATTCTCACACTCTAAATAAGCTTGATTACTACCTTGAATTCCTCTATTCAGAATAATACTTCCCTTTGCTATCAGTGTTGCTGCCTCTACTACACCATTTACCTGTATATCACCATCTGCCTCAACAACAAATCCAGATTTAACATTACCTTTTACTAATACAGTCCCATTAAACTTGACATTTCCTGTAGAGTGTCCTACATCTCCTGGAATTTCATACACTTGGCTTACCTGTAATTTTCCATCTCTTAAGAAAACCTGACCCTCAACTTGAGCGTAAATCTTTAAGCCCCCTTCATCTCCTACAACATTCTTTCCTAAAGCTATTTTAGCTGGTTTGCCTTTTTGTGGAGGTATTTCTTGTTGAAAAACATTTATACCTTGGACCCCATCAGTAGGAGGGATAATTTCTACTAATAACTGTCCCTGTACAACGTTTGCTATTATATCTAATTTCTTAAAATCCACTGTTCCATCTTCTAGGATCTGAGGTTTATGTTGCTTATGGATATCAACATGATATTTTACTCTACCATTTTCCCCTGCTTTAGGCTTTTTACCCTCAGCAATTAGTATTTTTTCATCATAAACACCGTGATCAATCATCGTGTGTAATTTTGTTTCATTAATGCCGTATACCACACCTTTTTCCTTAAGAGCTTCTTTAGCTTCTTCAAAACTAATCTCTTTTCCTCCATCAGCTTTGATTATGGCAACATAGGCTTGAAGTTTATCTTTAGAAATGTCTATAACAACGCTTCCATCTATCAAATGCTCTTTCTGATGGGGAGCGATTTTTACTGGCTCATCTAGGTTTTCTGCCAAACATTGATGAATACTTTCTATATTTAACTCTATAACAGACTTTTTTTCTAAATAAGCTAATATTTCTTTTGTTTTTTCTTGAAGATTTTTTCCTGTGGAACTTGTAACACTCAAGTATACTCCATCAGCGAGATAATCAATACGAAAAAAGTCTTCATCGTCGCATGTTGTTAAAGGTTTTATGGCTTGATGCTGTCCTTTTTCTATCGTTTTCTCAATATCTAACTCGTGTAAAGATTCCTCAACATTTTCTTGCTTTTCAGTAATCTTTAGTCGTATAGATTTCTTTTTTAGAATTAAAGAAGTTTTTTCTTCTAAAATTTCCACTTCTACTTCTTCTAATTTTAACTTTAGTTCTTCTAAACCTTTACTTACTACTTCTTCATAGTTTCTTCCTTCTACAATTATCTCTTTTTTTCCCACAAGCTCCACACCCCTTTAAGATTGCCATTATAATTCAAGTAATCTTCGACTTCAATCTACTTATAGCTTTGGAATGCAATTGCGAAACTCTTGACTCAGATATCCCCAAGACTTCTCCAATTTCTTTATAGGTCACTTCGCTATAATAATATAAAGAAATTACTTGCCTTTCACGTTCTGGTAATCTATCTATATTATATTGCAATAAATCGTAGACTTCTTTGTTACAAACGACATCCTCCGGTGAAATTTCATCAGTTTTTAAATATTCTGTAACATTTCCGTTGTAAAGTTTTTCCTCTAAAGATACTATGTTAAAACTATTGATCTGTTGTAAAATCCCATATAACTCTTCTAAGGACATATTTAACTTTGCTGCTACCTCAGTATCTGTAGCATTTCTCCCTAGCTTGCTTTCCAAACTGCTATAAGCTTCCTCCACCAATTTAGATTTTTGTCTTATTGATCTTGGAACCCAATCTAAGTTTCTTAACTGATCAATAATTGCACCTTTGATCCGTATTTGTGCATAAGTTTGAAACTTCACCTGTTTTGTTATGTCAAATTTTTCTATAGCATCCAATAACCCAAATATACCATAGCTTACCAGGTCATCATATTCTATGTTGGAACCATACGTAGTACATAGTCTACCAGCAATCATCTTTACTAGTTCAATATATTTTTCAATTAAAAGGTTCTTAGCTTCTAAATCATTGTTTGCTTTGTATTTTTGCCATAGGCTATGGTATTCCATCGAAAAACCTCCTGGCTTATATTCTCCTAAATTTCTTTTACTCCATGTCCTATTGTCTTCACTAATAGTTTTCCAGTATCTCCATAGACCTCTATGGTTCTTCCGTGATTTCCTCCCGTATCTTCAGCTAAAAGAGGAATTCTTAATTCTTGCAGCATTTCTTTCGAAGCAATTATATTCCTATATCCGATTTTCATCACATCGCTATTTCCTCCAAAAGAAAACATTTGAGCACCACCAGCTATTTTAGCAACAATCCTACTCTTACTGCTTCCTTCTTTTATCATTTCTTCTACTAGGATATTAATTGCAGTATCAGCAAATTTTGCTTTGTTACTGTTATTCTTTATCTGGTTACTATTGGGCAGCATAATATGGGCTAAACCAATGGTTTGGACTTTTAAATCATATAATGCAATTCCTACACATGAGCCCAAGCCTAGCGTAGTTAACACCTCTGGAAACTTTGTAATTTTTAAGTCTGCCATCCCAACTTTAATTGTTTTTTGCATTTATTCATACACTCCTAGACTTTTTAATAAAGTACCAAAGGATTCTGCATTAGGTATTAAGAAAAAATTTGCTTTTACTAAGTCATTACCATCCCTTAATTTTGTCTCAATTAGCAAGACTTTATCTGTTACAAATCCAAACTGTATTGCTGGAACACTTAAAATGGCACCTGCCATATCTACGCAGAGGGAGGGTATAGAAAGTGTTAGGTTTAGGCCAGTAAGGGTAGAAAGAGACGCGATATACGAACCTGATAATATGTTACCTACCTCTTGAAGTGCTGAATAATCCATTTCGTCTAGTTCTCTTGAATAGTCTTCTCTTCCCATCAATATGCCAGTCAGTATTTTAGAAGAAACGATGTCTAGTAAAAACATAATGTTCCCATCCAAATCTCCATGTAGATTAAAATAAATCCCTGCTACAACACTCTCTTCTCCTCCTAAAGTTGTAGCTACATCGTTGAAATCTAAAAGCTTAACATTTGGAACCTCCATATCAATTTTTTTGTCTAACATATTGGCTAATGCAGTAGCAGCATTTCCTGCACCAATATTGCCGATTTCTCTTAAAACATCTAGATGCAGATTGTTTAAATTTTCTAAATTCACCATCTTCATTCCACCCCCTTTTAGGCCTCCTGTACCTCTTGACTTAGTATCTTAAGCATGTCTAAGATAATAATGATTCTCCCTTCAACTTTTCCTATACCTTTAATATAATCATCTTCAAAAGCATTGACAATATTGTTGGTATTCTCAATATCTTCTTTTTCTATTGTTATCACTTCTGAAGAACTGTCCACCAATATACCTACAATCATCTCATCCAACGATAAAATAATAATCCTTGATTCTTCTGTTACAGATTTTTCCTCCATTTTAAATCTTTTTCTTAGATCAACTACAGGAATAACTTCTCCTCTTAAATTAATCACTCCTTTTACATAATAAGGAGCATTAGGCAAACGTGTAATTTCTAAAACCTTTTCAATTGTTTCAACAAGATTAATAGCAATTCCATAGTATTCTTCATCCAGTTGAAAAACAACATACTGATTAATTGTATCTATATGATTATCCAATCGATTTCACCTCTCTAAAAAAATGAATTTGTGTCTATAATCAAAGCTACAGAACCGTTACCTAATATCGTTGCTCCTGCAATCGCCTTTGTATTTGATAAGAACTTTCCTAGGGATTTGATCACAATTTCCTGTTGACCAATCAGTTCATCTACAACAATTCCCGTAACCTTATCACCTTTTTTTACAATGACAGTTGTATATTCTTCTTTTTCATCTTTTGTATTAGGAACACTTAGTAATCTAGAAAGCCTCAAAATTGGAAGGGTTGAATTTCGAAATAAAACTACTTCATTCCCTTGAACTTTTCTAATACTGTTGGCGGCAATCGTAGTAATCTCTTTGATGTTATTTAATGGTATAGCATACTTTTCTTCACCGGTAATTACTAATAAAGCCTGAATAATGGCCAATGTCAAAGGAAGTCTAATGATAAATTTACTACCTTTTCCTTTGAAAGAATCAATTTCTACTGTACCGCCTAAAGCTTCAATTTTTGTTTTAACAACATCTAAGCCTACCCCTCTTCCTGATAAATCGGAAACTTTTTCCGCTGTGCTAAAACCAGGGGCAAATAGCAATTGGATGATTTCATTTTCGTCCATTAATTGACTCTGTTGTAGTGAAACAATATTTTTTTCGATAGCCTTAGCCTTCACTTTTTCAGTATCTATTCCTTTACCATCATCCTCTACTTCAATAACAACGCTATTCCCATCAGGATATGCTATAAGCTTTACCGTTCCTTTTCTATCTTTATTATGGCTTAGTCTAGTTTCGATATCTTCAATGCCATGGTCAATTGAGTTTCTAATAAGATGAATTAGAGGATCTCCTATTTCATCTATAACAGTTCTATCTACTTCTGTATCTGCTCCAGTCATGATTAAAGATATCTCTTTATTCAGTTCCTTTGATAGATCTCTAACCATCCTAGGAAAGCGATTAAACACTCTTTCAATGGGCACCATCCTTACCTTCATAACTGCATCATGTAGGCTGGTGGTAATCCTTTCTAAGTGCTCTGTAGCCTCATTCATACCATGTTTTTTTTGTGAATCATCAATATCTTCCAATCTGGTTTTTATAATAATTAGCTCACTAACTAAATTCATTAAATTATCCAGACGATCAATATCAACCCTGACAGTTTTTCCTGTTTTAGATTTTTTGTTGGTGACATCTTCTGATTTATCAGCAGATACATTGGTTACCACTGATTGCTGCTGCTCAAAAGCATCTATCGGTTTGCTTTCCTCTTCTAATGATACAACACTATAATTCTTACTTTTTAAATCTACTAGCTCTATCGACTCTACTTCTGATATGCTGCTGAGTTCATTATAAATATACTCATTATCATACTTTGAAATAATAACTAATTCAAAATCAAGATCAAACTTTTCATCTTCAATATCCTCTATACTAGGAGTAGATTGAATAATTTCTGCTAGTTTTTCAAGAGTATTAATGATAATATAGGCTCTTGCAGATTTCAGCATGCATTTTTTATCCAGAGATAGCCTAATTAAGTATACATTAAAGTCTTCATTGATTGCCCTGTCTATTGTATTACTTACATATTTATCTATAGTAATATCTTTTTCTAGTGATAAAGATGCTGCAACTAAGTTCTCTGCCAAATTTTCAGCATTTTCAACTTCATGATTCATTAACTGTTGTAGCTTTTTTATTAATGTATGAGAGGTAGATTCTCCTTCACTACTATTACGTTCTATTTGATTAATATACTTTTCTAGTTCATCAAAACATTCAAATAGTATATCAATTACCTTGCTATTCACATCAATTTTTCTATTTCTTATATTATCTAAAACATTTTCCATTTCATGAGTTAGGCTTGAAATATTATTAAAGCCCATCGTACCAGACATACCTTTTAAAGTATGAGCTATCCTAAAAATTTCATTTAATAGATTAAGATCTTGTGGAGCGTTTTCCAACTTCATCAAAATCTCGTTCATACTTTGCAAGTGTTCCTTTGACTCCTCCATAAAAATGTCTAAATATTGACTCATATCCATATCACGACACCCCCACCCTATTTACTATACGATCTATGATCTTTTCTAATGGAACTATTTCATCTACTATCCCTGCCTTCACTGCACTTTTAGGCATTCCATAGATAACACAACTTTCTTCATCTTGAGCGATAATATGTGCTAATTTTTTTGACTTAAGCTCTTTTAGCCCATTTGAACCATCGGAGCCCATTCCTGTCATAATTACACCTATGATATTCATATCTTTTAAGGTGGTTTTTGCTAATGACTGAAACAATACATCCGCAGCTGGTCTATGTCCTGATACTGGTTGTTCCTGAGATAAGCTAACCAGAAGTTGACCTGTGCTGTTTTTCTTTACTTTTAAATGATGACTTCCAGGAGCAATATATACATGGGATGGAAGAATTTCTTCTTCATCTTCTGCTTCTTTTACAGTAACAGATGAAATACCATTCAGTCTGTCTGCTAAAGATTTGGTAAAGCCTGCTGGCATATGTTGAACGATTAAGAAACTTCCAGGAAAGTTTTTAGGAATTTGAGGAATAATACTTTGTAAAGCTCTTGGTCCACCAGTAGACGTCCCCATAGCTATAATGTTTTTAGTTTTTAAACTATGCATAAAATCTTTAGTTATTACTTTGGGTTTTTCTACATCAACTTTGCTAAAACACTTATGTTCGTCAACTACTTTTGCCTTATAGGCAGCTTTAATTTTTTCTATCATTTCTATTTTTAGATTTTCTCCATTGAAACTAAATAGGCTTGATGGTTTCTGGATAAAATCAACTGCCCCCAAGGCTAGTGCGTTCATAGTAGCTTCAGCACCCTGATGCGTCAAGCTGCTTAACATAACTACTGATACTGGATGTTCACGCATGATAAGCTTCAGTGTTTCTAAACCATCCATGATTGGCATTTCTATATCCAGGGTAACTACATCTGGCCTTAGTTCTATAATGGTATCTATTGCTTGTTTACCATTTTTAGCTACACCTATTACTTGGATTTCATGATCACTTTGCAAAACATCGGTTATAATCTTTCTCATAAAAGGTGAATCATCTACTACAACTGTCTTTATTTTTTTTCCTATCGAAGACATATTATATCAATCCTTTTTGTAAAAGTTCCCTCTGTTTTCTAAATATAAAAGAGATAATATCATTCCTTGTGCTGTCTGCTATATCAATATAACCTATAGCTAATTCATACTCATTGGTAGTAGGGTTTTTTACTGTCCTTATTATTTCACCCACTATAGTAACCGTCTGATTTTTCTCTAAATTAATAGTACACTCAACTTTTTGTTCTTCATGAAAAACTTTTTTTGAAACAACTTTTATTCCTCCACCACTGATGTCTTTAGTAAAAGCTTCTACTGCCTCTGTTTCACCGATACCTTTAATAAGTACCTTTGTTAAAATTTTCAGCCTATAATAATATCGTCTTTGTGTTTTTTCAGGAGAACTTATAGGCTTAATAACATATATAGGCAATTGCACATCTATTTTTTGTGTTATTTCTCCTTTAAAACTATAAATACCTTTTTCATCTTGAAGAAAGAAGATCATAATTTTTTGACCCACTTGCAAAGGATACTTCATTCCTTGTTTTATAGGACTAGAAATATATATTGCATCATCCTTCATATCGATGAGTTGACTTACTATAGGTTTTGAAATAGCACTGTTTTCTCTGCTTCTGATAGGCTCAATTTCCAATTTGTCACCTATTTTAAGTGTCTTTGATAAATTCATTCACACATCTCCCTACCTGAGTAAGTTAAGTATTTTGCTAAAAAAACTATCTGACTTCAAAGTATTTTTTTCTTCTATACTATGATTCATTAGCTTCAATGCTATTGTTTCTATACCTTTACTGACTGCACTGCCAGGATACTGCAAAATAAATGGTTTTTGTAATTTAACAGCTCTGCTAACACTATAGTCATCTACGATAAAACCTAATTTTTCAATTTCTATATCTAAAAATTTCTCTGCGGCGTTTTTTAGCTTCTCAAAAGCTACGGTGCCTTCATTTATACTTTCAACGCGATTAATAACAGCTTTAATATTTTTGTTTTTATCTTGAAGTCCTATGGTTTTTATCATAGCATAGGCATCTGTTAAAGATGTAGGTTCTGATGTAGTAACAACAATCACTTCCTCAGCAGCTAAAACAAATGAAACTACAGACTTAGATAATCCAGCACCAGTATCAATCAGAATGATATCCGCAAAGTCATTAATTTTATTAAATTGGTGAATTAATATATTTAAGTGTTCTTCTGACAAGTCTACTAAATCCAATATTCCTGAACCGCCAGAAATAATTTTAATTCCATTAGGACCGGTATTCATAATGTCTGTAATATTCTTATTGTTTTTTACAACATCCAGTAAAGTAAATTTAGGTATCACACCCAACATCACATCAACATTTGCTAAACCAAGATCCGCATCTATGATAGCAACCCGCTTATTTTGCTTGGATAAAGCTATCGCTAAATTTACAGTGAAGTTTGTTTTTCCAACGCCACCTTTCCCGCTGGTTATACAAATTACTCTAGCATGCTTTTGACTTTCTTCATTATGTTGTATCGAAGAATTGGAAATAACATTCTTTTTTTTAATTAACTCTCTTAATTTTGTGGCCTGGTCCATCATTCAGCGGCCTCCTTCGTTAGAAGGCTAACGACTTTTTCAACACTTACTTCTTCAATATCGTCAGGAACACTTTGCCCTGTTGTCATATAGGAAATAGGTCTTTGTGTTTCTTTTGCGGTATTTATAATTGTACCAAAAGCAGTAGCTTCATCGACTTTTGTAAAAATGATATTATAGTTTTTTAAAAATTTATAAGTATGAACTATTTCCTTAATATCACTATCTTTAGATGTACAACTTATTACAAGATAAGTTTCTTTTTCTTGAACTTCATTTAATAGAGTTTTTAGTTCCATTACTTGCTGAGTATTTTTATGACTTCTACCAGCAGTATCTATCATAATAATATCTCGATCCTTTAAATCTTCTATTGCTCTATGTATCTCTTCTGAATGATAAATTACCCTTAAAGGTATATTAAGGATATCGCTGTAGACCTTCAACTGCTCAACTGCTGCAATTCTATAGGTGTCAGCACTGATCAAACCCACAGTCTTTCCCTCATTTAAAGTATAATGAGCTGCTAGCTTCGCTATGGTAGTTGTTTTTCCTACACCCGTAGGTCCTACAAAGAATTTTGTTTTAACATTATGCCCTAGTTGCTGTGGTACTACATATTTCATAATAACTTCTTTTATTTGTTCTTCAATAAATTCTCTGTTTTGTCTATTGCTATCCACTAATCCTTGCATTGTGATATACTTATTAAGAATTTCTTCTACCAGGGACTCATCAAGCCCCTGATTCTTTAGGTTATAAAACAACTTGGAAACATCTTGGTCCTGTAAACTTTTCAAAAGAATTGGTAAGTCTTGTTGATTCATTCGAGAAACAACTGTTTGTAACATATCTTTTATTTGTTCCATTTCCTTTGAAATATTTTTGCTCACTTCTTCCTTTTCTTTATTTTTTTTAGGTTTTTTATCTAAATCTTTTTTAGCCTCAAGAAAATGATTGAAACTACTAGGTGCATAAGAAGAAACTTCTTCTCTAGCCGCTACCACCTCGATAATAGGTTTTTTAAAAATCCCGAAAAGCCCCTTCGGTTTTACTTTTTTTTGATATAAAATAACTGCATCAGGACCTAACTCGTTTTTTACCTTTAGTAATGCCTCCTGATTATTACTGGCAGAAAATTTTTTTACCTTCATTTATATACTCACCGCCCCTACTGAATGAATTTCTACAGAAGGATCTACTTCATTATAAGATAGCACGATTAAATCTGAAGTAAGCTGCTCAGACAATCTCTTAAAATAGAGTCTTACAATAGGAGCTGTTACAATAATAGGGTGTTCTCCTGTAGAAATTAGCTTTTGTATTTGTTGAGAAAGGCTGTTTATTATTCTTTGTATCACATCAGGGTCCATAGAAATATAAGTACCCCCTTCTGTCTGCTGTATAGAGTCCATTATTTTTTGCTCTAGTTCTTTTGTAACTGTAATCACCTTAGCAGGGTGAGATACAATAAATTGTTTTGTAATAGCCCTCCCTAAAGATTGTCTCACATATTCTGTAAGCATATCAGTATCTCTTGTGATGGTAGCATAATCAGCCAAAGTTTCTAAAATCGTCACCATATTTCTAATGGATACCCCTTCTTTAAGCAAATTACCCAGCACTTTTTGTATTTCCCCTAACCCTAATTGATTGGGGATCAGTTCTTCAACTAAAACTGGATGATTTTCTTTGACATTGTCAATCAGTTTTTTAACATCCTGCCTACCTAGTAGTTCGAAGGAATGTTTCTTTATAATCTCCGTTAGATGTGTAGCAATAATAGATGGAGGATCTACAACTGTATAACCTAATATTTCTGCTTTTTCACGCTCCTGTTCATTGATCCACTTAGCAGGAAGTCCAAAGGCAGGCTCTATCGTATCAATACCTTCTATTTCTTCATCGATCATACCAGGGTTCATAGCCAAGTAATGATCAAATATAATTTCGCCAACAGCCATTTCAATCCCTTTTATTTTGATAATATACTGATTCGGTTCTAACTGAATATTATCTCTCAACCTTATCATAGGAACAATAATCCCCAATTCTAAAGCACATTGTCTTCTAATCATGACCAACCTATCAAATAAGTCTCCCCCCTGACTAGCATCTGCTAAGGGAAGAATACCATAACCAAATTCTAATTCTATCGGGTCCACATTTAAAAGTGGTAAGACATTTTCTGGCTTTCTTTTTTCTTCTACTGATTCCTCTACTTCATCAGGGATTTCTTCACCTTCTTCTATTGATGCATTTTTCTTCAAAGTTAAACCTAGAAAAAGAAACACAGCCGATAGTGACATAAAAGGTATAACCGGCAATCCTGTAAAACTAAAAAGTAACAAAACTCCCGAAATAATAAACATAATCTTTGACTTATTAAAAAGCTGCTTAATTAAGTCAGTACCTAAACTTCCCTCTGATGCCGCTCTTGTAACTACAATACCAGTAGCAGTAGATATTAAAAGAGCAGGAATTTGACTTACTAGTCCATCACCAACTGTTAATAATGTATATTTTTGTATGGCACCCCCAAAGTCTAAACCCTGCATAGATACCCCAATGATAAAGCCGGCCACAATATTAATGATGGTTATGATAATTCCAGCTATAGCATCACCTTTAACAAATTTGCTGGCTCCATCCATAGCTCCATAAAAGTCTGCTTCCCTTTGAATCTTTGTTCTCCTTTGCCTAGCTTCACTATCATCAATAAGTCCAGCATTTAAATCAGCATCTATTGCCATTTGCTTTCCTGGCATCGCGTCTAGAGTAAATCTTGCAGCCACCTCAGCTACCCTTTCAGAACCCTTCGTAATAACTAAAAATTGTATGATAACAATGATGAGGAATACAATAAACCCTACAATTGCATTTCCTCCCATAACAAAGTCCCCAAAGGTAGTGATAACATCTCCTGCAGTACCTCTTGATAATATATATCTAGTAGTGGTAATATTTAAAGCCAGCCGAAATAAGGTAGTAATCAACAAGATGGATGGAAATATAGAAAATTGCAAAGCTTCTTCATTATACATAGCGATTAATAAAATCAATAGTGCTAAGGATATATTAAAACTCAATAATACATCAACAGCGCCTAGAGGGATAGGAATAATGATAATAACGACAATGGCAATTATTGCTAATGCTACTAGAATATCTCCGTTTTTCAAATGTGTCCCTCCTTAGGTTCTATTGTTCATCTGATATACATAAGCTAATATCTCTGCTACTGCTTGATATAACTCTGGTGGTACAAACTCACCAATTTCAACTGTATCATACAGTGTTCTAGCCAGTGGCTTATTTTCAACAATAGGTAAGTTGTTTTCAGTAGCAATTTTTTTAATATTTTGAGCGATCAAATCCTGCCCCTTGGCTAAAACCCTCGGAGCCTCGAATTGCTTAGGATCATACTGTATAGCAACTGCAAAATGCGTTGGGTTCGTAACAATTACATCAGCTTTCGGCACTTCCTGCATCATTCTCCCCATAGCAATCTGTCGTTGCTTTTCTTTAATCTTTGACTTAATTTGTGGATTACCTTCTGTTTGTTTATATTCTTCTTTAATTTCTTGTTTAGACATTTTAAGATTTTTATCATAGTCATATTTCTGATAGTAATAATCTAACACCGCAATTACCAGTAAAACAATAGCGGCTCTTAAACCAATATTGATGGTTATATGAATCAAAGTTTCTACAATAACGCCAACATCCACCAGCATCATATTAAAAATAGTACTTAGTTGATTTACAGCATAGCGGTAGACGATATATCCAATAAAAATGATTTTAATGAAGGATTTAACTAATTCTACAAGGGATTTCATAGAAAACATCCGCTTAAAACCTTCTATAGGATTTAGTTTGCTAAACTTCACCGCCAAGGTTTTTGTAGTAAACAAATAACCCACCTGCATATAGCCACAAATCACTCCAATCAGCAAACACACAATAGCAATAGGTATACTGATCTTCAAAATATTATAAAGTGTAATTAAAGTTAGTCGATTGATGTTTTTTATAGAAAATAAATAATCTAAGTTTAAGTATTGATCATACACATAGATGGCAAACTCCTTCATCGATGCCCCTATATAACTTGACAATAATTTTAGTGTTAAAAAAGCTCCCAATAAAACCAACGCAGAGTTTACTTCTTTACTTTGTAATACTTGTCCTTTTTCTCTTGATTCTTTTACCTTTTTAGGAGTTGCTTTTTCTGTCTTTTCTTCTGTAAATAACTGTAGATTAATATGAAATTTCATAAACTCATCCTCTAGATATGATATCAATAAAAGCCCTTAGGCTGTAGAACATGCTGTCAAATAGTTTTTCTGAAAAAGGTACAACAAATTGCAAAGTAATTAAAACTGTTAATAAACCAACCATAACTTTTAAAGGCATTCCTACAATAAAAACATTCATTTGAGGCATTGTTCTAGCTAGAATTCCTAATAACACATTGGCAAGAAAAATCATAGCTAGAACTGGTGCACTAAACCTAAAGGCTAACATAAATACCTCTGTCATAATAGATGTCAATGCATAAAGCCCTTCTTCCCCTACGGTAAAGGTAACTCCTACCGGCAGCATATCATAACTGTACACTAAGGCACGTATAAGATAATGATGTCCGTCAAAGAGCAAGAATAGTAGAGTAAAAAGAATATTATAGTAATTTCCCATGATTGGTATTTGTGTATTGGTTTGAGGATCTAGTACATTCACCATACTGAAACCCATCTGAGTATCAATAATGGTCCCCGCTAGATATAAAGTACTGAAATATAAAAAACCTATAAACCCAATGATAACCCCTATCAAAAACTCATTGGCAGTACTAATAGCTAGCTCTACAAAGTTATTATGGTGAAGAGATGATGTCGTTGCAAGAATTGGTAACAATATAAATGCTATTAAAAGAGAGATTCCAATCTTCATCATCATTGGTAAATTATTTCTTCCAAATACAGGTGCTATTACAAAAATTCCAGTAACTCTTATTAAAATCAGTATTAATAAATCTATATTCAACAAAAGAAGATCATAAATATTATCCACAAGTTATCACTCTTTACTGTATAAAGTTGCTCATATTTGTATATAATGTTACTGTAAAATTAATAATTGTCGAAAGCAGCCATGGTCCAAAAATCACAACAGATCCTAAAACAGCGATGATTTTAGGAATAAAAGCTAGTGTAGCTTCCTGTATTTGTGTTGTGGCTTGAAAAATACTTACTGCTAAACCTATAATAAGACCTATGCCCAGCATTGGAGCTGACATTAGCAAAATAGTAAACATTGTCTGTTGTCCAAGTTCGATAACCATTGCTTCATTCATATTGTCACCTCTATCTAAAACTTGTTATTAAGGAACGTATTAGTATGTTCCAACCATCTACCATAATAAACAATAATAGTTTAAATGGCAAAGAAATCATAGCTGGAGGCAACATCATCATTCCCATAGACATCAAGGTACTTGCCACCACCATATCAATTACAATAAAGGGAATAAACAAAACAAATCCTAGTTGAAATGCAGTTTTTAACTCACTTATAATAAAAGCAGGTATCAAAACTGTATTGGTAATTTCACTAATTTCTACGGGACCATCTATATTGGCTATTTCTGCAAACAGAGCCAAATCTTTTTCCCTGGTTTGTCTTAGCATAAACTCCCTGATCGGTTCCATGGCAGTAGTCCAAGCCTCTGTCTGACCTATTTCCTCTTGCAGATAAGGCTGTAATGCATTTTGGTTGATTTCGGATGCAATGGGTGCCATAGTAAAAAAAGTTAAAAATAGAGTTAATCCAATCAGCACTTGGGTAGGAGGTGTTTGTTGTGTGGCTAAGGCATTTCTTAAGAAGGATAATACAATGATAATTCTAGTAAAACTAGTCATCATTATGAGTATTGCTGGAGCAAGAGATAAAATTGTTAGCAAAAACAAAATTTGAATACTTGCTACTACTTCTTGAGGGTTTTCTGCCTCTTCCATCGTTAGTCCTATCCTTGGTATCGGTAAATCAGGTTGAGCATCTACACGTATCGTACTGATTATCAAAAAAACAAGTAATATCATCATGCAAAGTATGAACTTTTTATTATTGCTATATTGTTTCGTCCCTATATTTGTT